>JADFWE010000117.1 GCA_015222915.1 Pseudomonadota bacterium
ATGCAAGACGATACACAGCCCGAGCTGGAACTTGAATTTGAATTCTCCATCAAACCCTCAGATATCGAGGAGTTCAGCCCCATTTTGCTTGGATTTAACGGACACGCGATTACCTGGGATGATGACGCTGAAGAGATCACTGTCGCCCGCATAAAGGGGCACCGCCTGGATATCGCTCTTGCACGTCAGTCCTACAACGACCTGCAGGAACTATTCGATTCTATCTCACCCGAGATTTCAGATCTTGGTGCGCATATCATTTCAAACAATAACTGCTTCGTTGAATGCTGCAGCAAAGACGAGCAGGAAGAGACACCCTGCAGCAGCCTGATCTATATCGAAGAGCTGTGGGTAGACCCTGCTTACAGGAATCGCAGCATCGGCACCGAGATGCTCAAACGCATGAGCCAGGTAGTTGACATGAATGAAGCACTGGTCGCACTGAAAGCCTTTCCCATCATCGATGGCGACAAAGAAGAACGCACGCCCGAATTAAAGAAACAGCTTAAACACTTCTACAGCAAGCTGGGTTTTCGCCACTCCGGCGAACACTATATGGTGAAGGATGCACGCGACTGCTATGCACAGCGTATGCGCGCCCGCGGCGAGCAAACCGTGAGTGAGCAATCCGCTTAAGAAATCAGTCGAACTGTTTTTTAATACTATCGACTGAGATAGATTGCTTATCTGAAAAATCGGCCGATTGTTTGCCCGGCAGACCGCTGCCAGCTTTATCATCCAGACCTGTGTAATGAAAATAGCGAAAACCATTAACCATGGCTGAAATATAAGCGCCTTTTCCTTTCAGGTCATGCAGGAAAACCGTCGCTATATGGAAGATTGAGAAAGCGACTATCAGGCCTACCAGGGCACCATGAAGTTCGTACATCGGATTGCCGAAAAAGACGTGTGAAGAGTTATACAGCAAACCGCTGATGACACAGCCCGCTAAAACAAGATAGAACACCGGGTAAACGGGCAGCCATAATGGATTGTGCGCATACCAGTTCGGCAACGGAAAACGGGCCAGACTCAGGTAAAATTTTATCATCTGGATCATCGCCTGAAGCTGTGATCTCTCGGGGATGAAGGCACGCCAGTTACTGCTACCGGGAAAGAATAGAAGAACCACGCGCAGGGCGAACGCCATCAATATTATCTGTCCGGTTATGAGGTGCCAGTCCAGCCAGAAGGCAGCGTTGGCATCATCATGCGCCAAAGCCCAGGCACTGGCGATCTGAAACAGCACGCCGCCTGCGATTATCCAGTGGCTTAATCGCAGCCAGACTGACCATACCAGTACGTAGCGGATGTTTTCCTGTTGCATAGGCTGTTTATATCTTTTGGTGTATTTATGTGTAGTTATTCATACTGGAAGGCTTAGCTGTCTTCAATAACATTATTTAAACCTTTATCGCGGAATGAGAAAAATCCGCTCCTACAAAAAACGGATAAATTACAGGCCCAGCTTTTCTGCTACGAAGTCTGCGTCCTTATCGCCACGTCCTGACAGGTTAACCAGTATGGTCTGATCGTTTGTCATGGTTGCAGCGGTGCGCATGGCGTAAGCGATTGCGTGCGCACTTTCCAGCGCAGGGATGATTCCCTCCAGCCGCGACATGACCATGAACGCATCGAGACATTCTTTATCATCAGCGGTTTCATACTGCACGCGCTTTATATCTTTCAGGTAACAGTGCTGCGGACCAACACCGGGGTAATCAAGTCCTGAAGCAATCGAATAAACCGGCAACGGATTACCTTCACCATCCTGCAGGTTATAACATTCAAAACCATGGATCGCACCTTTGCTGCCAAGCGTCAAAGTTGCGGCGTGCTCGCCTGTATCCAGGCCTTTGCCTGCTGGCTCTATACCGACAAGCTGTACATCTTCGTCATCCAGAAAAGCGGTAAACAGGCCGATGGCATTTGAACCACCGCCGACACAGGCGGTGACGATATCGGGCAATTTGCCCTGCCTGGATAGAAACTGTTCGCGGGCTTCGCGACCGACGACGCTCTGGAAATCACGTACCATTTTAGGAAACGGGTGTGGCCCGACCACAGAGCCGATGGCATAAAAAAAGTTAACCGGGTCTTTAAGGTATTCTTCAAAAGCACTGTCGACGGCATCTTTAAGCGTTTGCGTGCCGCGTGTTACCGGTACTAGCTTGCAACCAAGTATTTTCATCTTGGTAACGTTCGGGTGTTCTTTTTCGATGTCGATGACACCCATATGGATCTCACAATCGATACCGACCAGTGCGCAAGCTGTTGCCAGCGCGACGCCGTGTTGACCGGCACCGGTTTCTGCAAGCACTTTGGTTTTGCCCATGTGTTTGGCAAGCAACGCTTCGCCAAGGCAGTGGTTGATCTTGTGGGCGCCGGTATGATTGAGGTCTTCGCGTTTAAAAAAGATACGTGCACCGCCGCATTTCTCTGTCAGACGGCTGGCGAAGTAGATGGGGCTGGGACGACCGGTATAATCCTCGTTAAGCGAGGCAAGCTCTTTCTGGAATGCTTCTGTCTGACTGACCTGGTCATAGGCATCATTGATGTCATCCATGATCTTTATCAGTTCCGGCGGTATTACCTGGCCACCATATTCTCCAAAATAACCTTTGTCATCAGGCATCGGTGCAAAATCTACTGACATAACATCCCCCCGTAATTAATCGAATTTGCCTTAA
>JADFWE010000118.1 GCA_015222915.1 Pseudomonadota bacterium
GAAAGTCTTGAAGGTGATGCGCCTGAATCGTTCAAATCGATGGCAGTGAAAGGCAAGGACTTTCCGCAGGGGCATCGAATGAGCTACCAGGTGTCGCCCGAAGATTGTACCGGCTGTGGCTTATGTGCCGATATCTGCCCGATACGCGATAAATCCAATGCCAGCCACAAGGCGCTGAACATGGCGAGCTATACGCCTGAACTGCGCCACCAGGAAAAAGAAAACTGGGAATTTTTCCTGAAGTTGCCGGAATATGACCGTACAGCGGTTAAGACGGGCACTATCAAGGGTGCCATGATATTACAGCCCCTGTTCGAGTTTTCCGGCGCCTGTGTCGGCTGTGGTGAAACCCCGTATATCAAACTGGCGAGCCAGTTATTTGGTGACCGCATGGTGGTGGCCAATGCTACCGGCTGTTCATCGATCTATGGCGGCAACCTGCCCACTACGCCGTGGGCAAAAAACAGCGAAGGCCGTGGTCCTGCCTGGTCGAATTCACTGTTTGAAGATAATGCCGAATTTGGTCTTGGCATGCGCCTGGCCATCAACAAACAAAGGGAATATGCTGGTGAATTATTGCAGCAGTTGAAAGCCGATATCGGCGGCGAACTGGTCGAACAGATGCTCGATGCCGATGAATCGACAGAGGCGGGGATAGCGCAGCAACGGTCACGCCTGCAGTCACTACGTGAAAAATTAAAACAGCTGGATTCTCCCGCTGCCCGCGAACTGGAAAGTGTGGCAGAAAACCTGAGCCGCAAGAGCGTGTGGATTATCGGCGGCGATGGCTGGGCCTATGATATCGGTTACGGCGGGCTGGACCATGTGCTGGCATCCGGCGAGAACGTTAATATACTGGTGCTGGATACCGAGGTTTACTCCAATACCGGCGGGCAGACATCCAAGGCAACGCCGCGTGGTGCGGTGGCAAAATTTTCTGCCGGCGGTAAGGCGACGCCGAAGAAAGATCTTGCCATGCTGGCGATGGATTATGAAAATGTTTACATCGCCCGTGTTGCCTACGGTGCCAAGGACATACAGACTATGCATGCTTTTCATGAAGCCGAGGCTTATCCTGGACCCTCATTGATCATTGCCTATTCACCCTGTATCGCCCACGGTATCGATCTGAAAGACAATCACCTGCATCAGCAGCTCGCTGTGGATAGCGGCCACTGGCCATTGTTCCGTTACAATCCGCAGCACGCGGCGGCGGGTAAAAATCCGTTGCACCTGGATTCCAAGCCACCATCGATTCCATACCGTTCATTTATAGAAACAGAGATTCGTTTCAACATGTTATGGCGAACACATCCGCAGCAGGCAGAAAAATTCCTCGAGCAGTCGCAGCGGGAAGTATTGCACCGTTATCATTATTATGAACAGCTTGCGAGTCTCGAATGGGATGAGCAGGGTGACCTCGAGCCTCCGCACCGAAAACTGAAAGCCACCACGGCGACACCTGCAGCGACTCCGGCGGCAGCAACAGTAGCAGCAGTGGCAAGCACAGGGGAGAAAGCATCATGATAGATCTGAGTACAGAGTACCTCGGGCTGAAACTGGCGAACCCGCTAGTGCCTTCATCGTCACCCTTAACCGGTGAGCTGACTTCAGCAAAAAAACTCGAGGATGCCGGTGCCTCGGCACTGGTGCTGCCGTCATTGTTTGAAGAGACCATCGAATACGAACAGAAACAATTGGAACGTTTCGTTAATTCGCAGGCCCTGGGTCATTACGAGGCGCAATCGTATCAACCGGTACCGGAAGATTATCTCAGCGAACTGGATAGCTACCTGGAACGTATACAGCTATATAAAACCTCGCTGGATATCCCGGTCATCGCCAGCCTGAACGGCATCTCGACAGAGGGCTGGATTGACTTCGGTAAGGAGCTGCAGCAGGCAGGCGCCGATGCGCTCGAACTCAATGTGTATTACATCGCAGCCGACCCGGAAACTGAAGGCGGAGAGGTTGAAAACCGCTATCTGCAATTGTTAACGGATCTTCGCCAGCATGTCAGCATCCCCATTACCATGAAGCTGTCATCGCAGTTTTCTTCCATTGCTAACATGGTGCTCAAACTGGAGCAGGCGGGTGCGCATGGCATCTCCCTGTTCAACCGTTTTTATCAGCCGGACATCGACCTTGAGACGCTGGAGATAAAACCGCACCTCGAACTGTCCAGTTCAATGGAGTCGCTGTTAAGGATCCGCTGGATAGCGATGATCCGCGGGCGTGTAGATCTGTCCATCGCCGCGACGGGTGGTTTTCATCGCTCGGACGATATCATAAAGGCACTGCTGGTGGGCGCGGATATAACCCACCTCTGCAGCGTTCTGTTGCAACAGGGACCGGAGTATATAGCGGTGCTCAGGCAGGAGCTGGAGTACTGGCTGGAAGAGCACGAATATGAATCAGTTGAGCAGATGAAAGGCAGTATCAGCAGATCGTGTGCGATTAATCCGGCGGCACTGGAGCATTGTAATTATATGCACGTTATAAAAAGTTATGAGGGCTGAGCCCGGAGGAAGATGTCGTTACGTAAGATGTGCTTGTCGGGACGAGTGATCATAGGTAGAAGATCGAGTATGAGTCTCGCGCCCTGATCACTTCTCAACGGTTCACTTTGCGGCTTTATTTTTCGTTTTTCTCTTCCACCTGAAAATAACCGATTCTACCGTTACGGCACTCCAGTAAGATGTTTCCGTTCATATTCTGATCCAGTATCATCCTAAGGTCGTTTAATGAGTGTATGTCCTGTTTGTTTGCCTTAACGATGAGTTCCCCGACAGGCCATTCCATCTCATCGGCCTGTGTGCTCTGATAGACGTGGGTAACCGCCAGTATCGGTTTGTCCTGATCGATGATCTGCAGCATGTCGATCCTTGCGTTGGCGTCGATATCACGCATGGCTTCGATGATCTCAAAACTCAGCTCCTGAATAATCATGCCAAACACTTCGAGATACTCTCTCTCGCTTACGATGGGGTGAGAGACAATACCTTTTTCAGGGTCGCGCATGGCTTTTGCCGTAGCGTGGCTGATCTTACCGTCTCTGAGATATTCGAGTTCGACCGCTTTACCGATCGGGACCAGCTTGATCACGTCAAAAATGTTCTTGTGCCTGAAGTGTCCCTCTTTGCCGATGACGATACCGTGGCGGTCAAATTCGGTACCGTTTATCGAGATGATCACGTCACGCTTCTGTATACCTGCGGCGTCGAGAAATCCGTTGCTTGTCACGCTGACGACGATGATCCCTTTTGGTGCGGGCTGTTTTAAAAGTGTGTTGAAGTTGTGGGCATTCTTCTGCAGCTTTCCGCCGATGTTTGAAAATAATGGTTCATTTCGCAACAGTAGATTTTCGATGATGATCTTTACGAAACCGGCAGGGGTAATAAAGCCGATATTCTCGGCACCGAGCATCACCGCTGTATTTAAACCGACGACCTTGCCGTCACTGCTGATGCTTGGCCCACCGGAATTCCCGGGGTTGATGGCGGCATCGGTTACAATCCTTTCAGTCGTATATTCTGAACCTGAGACAAAGTTGGTTATCTCGCCGCCGGAAATATTCGGTTCGACCATGCCCATCGGATAACCGATGGCTTTGATCTCTTCGCCGCGTGAAAGGCTTGAGCCCTCGCCGAGTTCGAGGTATTCGATATCACTGAATGCCAGTGATTTAAAACGTTCCAGTTCCTCGTCAGACAGTTTGATCAGAGCGACATCCGGCTCGAGCTGTTTTACCAGCCCGACAAGTTCAGCCTCGAACCTTTCTTCACTGGTCAGCATCGAACTGATCTTGAGTTTGACGGCGTTCCTGGCAACATGCGCATTGGTGACGATATAGCCTTCCAGGTCATCATATTTGACGAAGAAGCCTGAGCCTGACCAGGCACCGGGTATTCTGACCGCCGGGTTCATCACCGACTGGCTGTCTTCTTCGGTGTTGCCTTCTATGTGGATCTGCACGACACCAGCCATCATCTTCCGCGCGACGGTCGTGAAATCATTTTTTACTTTTGTCATCGTTTCATTATACAAACAAAGAGCAGGGAGAAGATCGAAATTGATGCATTATAGTTTGCTCAATTAATTCTTTTTCTGCATGACGCTATGTTATTGTTCGACTGATTATTTGATTGCAGGATATGTGGTTTATGACAGGTCAGGTTGCCCTTAGGCGTACACTATCACTTCCGATGATGGTTCTCTACGGGCTAGGTACCACCATCGGAGCAGGTATCTATGCACTGGTCGGTGAGATAGCCGGTGTCGCAGGGTATTACGCGCCGGTTTCATTCCTCGTCGCATCTTTCATGGCGGGTTTCACCGCTATATCCTTTGCCGAACTATGTGGCCGTTTCCCCAGAGCCGCCGGTGCGGCAGTGTATGTCAGGCAGGGTTTCGCTTCTGACCATCTATCGACTATCGTCGGGCTTCTCGTGATAACTGCCGGTCTGGTTTCGGCGTCGGCACTGGTCAACGGATTCGTCGGTTACCTGCATCAATTTATCGGTGTAGAGCGTATCGTCGCTATCGTGCTGGTAACCCTGTTGCTCGGTTGCATCGCGGCGTGGGGTATTGCCGAGTCGGTTGCCATCGCGAGTCTGATAACGGTGGTCGAGATCGGCGGCCTGCTCCTGGTTGTCGTGGTCAGTAGTGAAAGCCTGTCTATGCTTTCAGACAGGTGGCATGAACTGATACCTTCTACTGATATGGCTAGCTGGGGCGGTATCTATCTCGGCGCAGCGTTGTCTTTTTATGCCTTTATCGGTTTTGAGGATATGGTCGTTGTTGCCGAAGAGGTTAAGGATGTGAAGCGTGTTCTTCCGGTCGCTGTTCTGCTCACGTTGTGTATCACTACGGTGATATACATGTTGCTGATGGTTACAGCAATATTGTCTCTCACCCCGGAAGAACTTATGACCAGTGAAGCACCACTGGCAACACTCTATGAGTACCACACGGGAGATAAGGGTGTCATCATCAGTGTCATCGGCATGTTTGCGATCATCAATGGCGCCCTGATCCAGATGATTATGGCATCACGGGTGTTGTATGGATTAAGTTCGCGCGGACAGTTGCCCGATCTGCTGGCTATGGTACATCATCGTACACGCACGCCTCTGGTCGCCACGGCCGTGGTGACGATCGTTGTTCTCGTCTTTTCATCCATCGGTCGTCTTGCATCACTTGCTGAAGCGACCTCGATAATAATGCTGGTGGTGTTCTCGATCGTGAACCTCTCGCTATGGCGAATCAAGCGACGTGACCCGCATCCGGCAGGGGTGATGGTGTTTCCGATCTGGATACCCATCGCCGGTTTTCTGGTCAGTTTCGTGTTTGTGTTGAGCAAGGTTATTGATATCGGCTTTTAGATAGCGGCTTTCTGTCCATCCTGACACATAGGTTACATTTCATACCGGAGACATAGGTTACATAATTAGGTATTTGGGAGAACTCAAATGCCCTGGAATGAGAGTAACCTAATGAATGAACGTTCTGCGTGGCGGATTCAAAACTTATAGAGTGTCATCGTCGCCTTGCCGTCACACTTTATTTTTCCTGGTCCACTCGGAATAGCTGTCTGAATACGCCTGGCTGCCGAGCAGGGGTTCCAGTATCTGAGCATCTTCGTCGATGGCCGGATAGGGGATCCTTTTCTGCTGACAACAGTTGGCGATCTTCGGGTGGCAGGCCTCGAAGAGCAGGGTCATGTAGGTCTCATCATCGAGCATCCGCTTGTCATACGCGCCTGCCGCCATCCGCTGATGATATGCTTCATAGAGGACCAGCGCAGAGGCTACCGATACATTCAGAGATTGCACCATGCCGGCCATGGGGATGCTGATGCTCTCATCTGCCATCTGTTTGGCCTGCTCGCTGATACCTTCGAGTTCTTCGCCGAGCAGTATGGCTGTCGGTCTTGTGTAATCGATGTCGCGATAATCTTTTGAGTTCTCGCTGAGGGAGGTTGCGATGATCTGAAACCCCTGTTGTTTCAAGTGGTGTAGTCCCTGTTCGGTTGACGGGTGTTTGCTCACCTTTATCCATTTCCTGGTTCCCCCTGCGGACATCTGGGTAAGGCGGATCGAAGTGAGTTCGGTGATGGCATGGATCTCAAGTCCGCCGACCGCTTCGAGGGTCCGTGCGACGGCGGCGAGGTTATGGGGTTTGCGAACATTCTCCATCACCACGGTAAGGTCGGTCTGCCTTCTGTCCAGGCTGGCTTTTATGATGGCTAAACGTTCCGGGGTCATGACATCCTGCTGCTGCGTATGTGATAAAGGATAAGCGGCACATCTTATTATCACTGAC
>JADFWE010000119.1 GCA_015222915.1 Pseudomonadota bacterium
ACAAATATCAAAAGCTTTTCCTCGGCGTCTCTGCGCCTCGGCGGTGAAGTTTTTTAATCCTTGTGGATGTCGCCTTTGTGTCAGAAGCTGCCATTTATTTACCTGTATCGTTAGGACAGGCAACATCTGGTTTTGTTGAATGTCTGTTGAGAATTAACTTCTCGTTCAACTCCCGAGGTATCCGCTTACCGGAAAAAGCCTGTGCTATACTTTTAGCTACAATATAGTATTCAAGCGATTAGTAGAATACTGAATTTTTGACGAATGTCAAGCCAGTAAAGATTATGTGTGAGTAGTCACTATGTCGTTCAAACATGAGCTCTTTGCCCAGTTCGCCCGCGTTGGTAAAGCGCTGAGCAATGCTAACCGACTGGAATTGCTGGAATTTCTGGCGCAGGGGGAACGCAGTGTCGAGCAGCTCAGCAAGGTGGCAGGACTGACCGTGGCCAATACCTCGCAGCACCTGCAGCAGCTCCGTCATGCTGGCATGGTGAGCTGTCGCAAAGAAGGGCTAAAGGTTTATTACCGGGTGAGCGGCGATGATGTCATCGATCTGCTCGGCGCTTTGCGTGCGGTGGCTGAGCGTCATGTCACCGATGTGCAGCATCTGGTGGCTACCTATCTGACAGTGAAGGATGACCTGGAGCCGATCCCGCGTGAAGAGTTGCTGGAACGAGTCCGTGACGGACTGGTAACCGTGCTAGATGTACGCCCGCCGGAAGAATACGCAGCGGGGCATGTTCCCGGCGCAGTGAATATCCCGCTGGGAGAACTGGAACAGCGGCTGGAGGAGCTTGGTAATCCGGAAAATGAAAACCGGGAGATCGTCGCTTACTGCAGGGGGCCTCATTGTGTGCTGGCGTTCGATGCGGTTGCCCGTCTACGGGAAAGAGGCATGAAAGCGCGGCGTCTGGAAGATGGTTATCCGGAATGGCGTACTGCAGGTTTACCGGTGGAAACCACGTAATATTTAGAGAGCCATACAACAAGTCTGAAATATGGCGGCTTTCTTACAGTCTCTTTAAGAAAGCCGCTGGCTGCCTGGCGGCTTCCGACAGCCTCATCATAATCGTTTGTTCGGCCAGCATTTAGTCGATCAGGATGTCACGATGATAGATCGTTGCGTGACATTTAGGGCAGGGTGGAATTTTTCCAGCTTTGTAAAAATGCAGTTTCTCGCCGCAGCTGTCGCAGATCAGGGTGCCGGGACCGGTAATCTCCCCGGTGTGGTATTCGCTCGGATGGGCCGCGTTTTCTTTTAACTGCTGCAGCTCGACGGTAGTTTTGTCGGCGGTTTCCAGCAGCAGGTGGAACAGTCCGCTTTCCAGCAGCGTGGTTTCGAAACCGAGCCAGTCTTTAAAGTCATGACCCGCTTCTGAGATATATTCCGCGGCCTCGCTCAGATCGCGTTTCAGCCATTCGGTGAGTTTTACGGCATCATCTTCCGCCAGCTCATCCAGTTCGACGGCCTTGTCCTTAGCATCATCGATCAGGTGATGCAGCATGGTGCCGCTGTCTTTCAGTTTATGCAGGTTCTCCGCAGCACGCTCATACATCTTCTCGTAGGCTTCGCTGAGAGCGTCGAGTGGATCTTCAGGTAGTTGTCTTGTCATTATAATCTCCGGTTTATTTCAGGCTTTTGCCTTGTTATTCTTTATCAGTCATTCATCAAAACGGCTGGTCTTCTGCAGGTGTGCACGTAGCGTGCTTATCTCGTCGAGCAGGTCGAGTGCCAGCGCAACACCGGCCAGGTTTACACCGAGGTCACGCTGCAGCCTCATCGCTGTGCGTGCCCGCTGCAGGCTGCTGCTATGGAAACGCCATTGCGCCTGCTGCTGGCCAATCGGTTCGATAGCACCCTGCTCGACCAGCTCGATAACCCATTCAGCAGAACTGGAACAGGCACGGCTAAGATCGTTTAACGACAGCTGGCACTGCTCATCGAGCAACAGACCGGTAAGCAATTCGTTGTTCATGATTTTATGTGACATGATGCTTACACTCCCAGTCTGCTGCGTGGGTTATAGTCCAGTTCCTGCTGCATCTTCTTATACAGCTCTTTGGCGGCTTCATTGTCGGCTGGCGGGATAGTGATCTGAGGTACTACATAAAGATCCCCCGGCCCTTGTCCTGATGAGCCTGAGCCGGGGATGCCGCGGCCCTTCAGTCTCATCTTACGCCCACTCGGCGTGTTTGGCTGAATTTTCATGTCCACTTTGCCATCTGGCGTCGGTACTTTAACACTGGCGCCCAGTGCCGCTTCCCATGGGGTTATCGGCAGGTCGATATAGACGTCATGACCATCGACGTGGTAGATGCTGTGCGGTTTAAACTCTATCTCGAGGTAGAGATCACCGGCAGGGCCACCGCCGATGCCAGCAGAGCCCTGACCGGAAAGCCGGATGCGCTGACCCTGTTTCACTCCCTTGGGAATTTTGACATTCAGCGTACGTTTTTTGGTGACCACGTGACCGCTGCTGTCCAGTTCGGGCGACTGCAGGGTGATGCTGCGGCTGGCACCCTGATAGGCATCTTCAAGGTCGATGATAACTTTAGCATGGTGGTCTTCGCCACGGCTCTGAAAGCCGCCGCCATAAGCGCCCGAATGGCCGCTACTGTAGCCGCCACCGGCTGCGGAACGAAAGCCCTGCGCACCGCCGCGACCGAACAGCGACTCAAAAAAATCACTATAAGCTGCCGAATCACCACCGGTAAAACCGCCGCCGCTGAATTCAAAACCGGCGTCCCAGTCCGGTGGCGGATTAAAGTCCTGCCCGGCTTTCCAGTTAGCGCCAAGCTGATCGTAGGCGGCACGTTTCTCCGGGTCTTTGAGCGCCTCGTAGGCTTCGCCCACTTCTTTGAAGCGGATCTCGGCATCGGACTCTTTGCTGACGTCGGGGTGATACTTACGTGCCAGTTTTCGATAGGCACGTTTTATCTCATCCTGGGTGGCGTCGCGTTCGACGCCCATTATTTTGTAGTAGTCTTTAAAATCCATGCATGGCTCCGATGAGCGGCAGTATTGTTGATGATACTCTGATCGACTCAGAAATTTTATGTCTTATTAACAGGTAATGGTGACAGTACGGCATATTTTCAATAACGCGGATGCAGATAAAGCCAGGTAAATGGATCGCTAGAGTGGCATGCTCTTTAGATAAGGTCTTTGAGGTTTTTACCTTTGGTTGCAGCGGTTATCGCTTCTTCTATATCGATGACTGCCTGGTCGACCGATTGCGCGGAATCGATTTCATCTATCTGCATATAATGACGGTCCTCGGCGATACGGGTCGCCGTTAATATCGCATTCAGTGAAATATTTTCGAGTGACTGGCTTGGCAGGTAATACTGGTTTTCATCACCCGTGGTAGAAAGCAGTCTGTGTGAGGTCAGATCATTTAAGATGGTTTTGATCACCTGGTCTGAGGCGCCGGTATGCTGAGCCAGTGACCGGCTCGTCCACATCGCTTTATTATGATGAAAATGGCTGGCGATGAGCTGCATGATGGTAAGTGCCAGTTTTTCGCGCAGCTGACAGCTCAAGAGGAAATTTTTTGATTTCGTATGGATGCATTCCGGGTGCTGGTGATAATAGGCAATAGAAGCGCCCGTCAACAGGATCAGCCAGCTGATATAGATCCAGATCATAAAGATGATCAGGATCGCAAAACCGGAATAGATGGCCGTGTAGTTTGTCGAATCGACGATAAATGCGGTGAATATCGCACCGGAAGCCTTCCACATGAGGGTCGCAAAAAAAGCGCCGTACAGCGCAGAGCGGATCTTTACTTTCGTATTGGGTATCAATACGAAGATGAAAGTGAAGGAGAGCATGGTCAGCAGGTAAGGGGTGATGCCTCCGATCAGCAATATGATGCTGCCGAAAGGTTCGATGGCCAGGATGGAGCTAACCACTGAAGAAGAGTTGAATGAGGCGGTCAGGCCGGCAGAAGCAAAAAGCAGCAGCGGTGCCAGCAGGATGACACTGAGGTAATTGGTAAAACGCTGGATGAAGCTGCGCGTGGTCGCTATGCGCCAGGTGAAGTTAAATGCGCTTTCGATTTTCTTCGCCAGCGTCAGTACGGTGACAAAGAGTACGACCAGACCGATGGCACCCAGCATGCGGACATTGATATTATCGACAAAGCTGATGATGTTCTGGCTTATCTCCAGTCCCTTGTCACCCAGCGGCTCGAGCAGGCTGTTCAGGGTCGGTTCCAGCTGATTGTGAACACCGAAACCTTTGAGTACAGAGAAACTGACGGCCAGTAAGGGAGCCATCGACAGCAGGGTGGTGTAGACCAGGCTCATAGCCCGCAGTGAGGGCAGGCCATCGACGATGTCGCGGGCTGCGCCGTAAAATATCCTTAATGCCTGTAGCAGGTGTACCTGAAACCAGCTGTCGCGGTCTATCCTGGTGTTCCATAACAGCTGGTCGAGTTTTGTGTTAACAGCGTTGAACATGAAGGTTTCGTCCCGGGGGCAACTTTTTTATTGGTGGTTCAGACTATTCGCTGACTTCGCGTTGTCGTATACGCCAGCCCTGATAGCTGTCAGATTTCTCATAACCTTTTTTATTAACGTATTCGAGGACACCGTATAGACGGTAGAACTGGGTGACTGAATCGAGGCGGATGATCTCATTGCCTTCGGTGTCGAAGAACACAATGCTGGGCGCGTAGAAGATGTCGAGCTTGCGAGCCCATTTCTTGGCGGTCGTCTGCCGGCCTTTGGGTGTGGTGACTTTCGTATCCGACCACATGTTCAGCTGTATAACGTTCATCTGCTCAATTTCCTGGACGCTCTCTTCTCTCGCCAGCGGCCCGCCGTGCAGCAGGTCGCAGGCGTGGCAGTTGCCCTGTTCGAAGAATACGGCTGTCGGCTTGTTATCCTTCTGTAAAGCGGGCAGGTCATACGGTGGTGGCAGGAAAAAATCCCGTTCGTTCAAGCCGCCGAGAAGGAAGTATTCACCGGGATTGGCCCGGGCAAAATAATCGGCAAAATTTTCGCTCTTGTAGAACATCTCGGTAACATACTGCAGGGCAGCACGGAATTTATACGGCGGGTAATAACCGCGCAGGCGGAATACCGGGGTGCCATCGGCATCGTAAAATACCAGGGAAGGGGTGAAATTGGTCTTGTATTTGATAGAGAGTTCACGTTCGGTGTATTTCTTGCCGTCGGTATCGATGATGTCATCGATGCCCCAGATATCGAAAGCGACAACATCGTAGTATTTGGTCAGGTAGTTCTGGATATCATGGTCGGACAGACTGGTATTGATGAACTGCTCACAATAGGCGCAACGCTTCTGGCCGAAATAGGTGATGATGCCTTTCTTACCGATCTTTTTAGCTTCGGCAAGGTCGTCGCGAAGATCGCCGGATGAGAGCTTGAACCAGTCGGGGTAGATCAGCTCTTCCTCCAGCATGGTGTCATCGAATTTCAGGATCTCATCAGAGTTGTCCTGTGATCGGCTATGTGAGTGGTCGGACTGTTTGCCAGCCGCATCTTCGGAGGGCGTGGATACTGCATGAACAGATAGCGATAAAAGAGTAATTAAGATGGAAAGTATGATGCTATTTCTGTACATTGTTTATCAGCTTTTAAAAATCAGATTCTTATCAATTATATGACAAATAAAGAAAAAAATATCGCTCCGGTCGAGGTTTTAATGCTGATGGGACCGCAATGTGCATTCTGTGGTCCGATGATGCAGGCGCTGACTGAGATAATGAAGTCTGGTCATGTCGCTGAGCTGCGCATACTGAATATCGAGAAAAATCTCGAGCTGGCAGCTGAGCTCGGAGTGCGCAGTGTTCCCTGGTTACGCATAGGTCCCTTCGAGCTGTCTGGGTCGAGGACGAAGAAGGAGATTTCCCTGTGGGTGCA
>JADFWE010000120.1 GCA_015222915.1 Pseudomonadota bacterium
GGCACTATTGCCCGAAACTTATCTCTGTTCGAATTTTTCGCGCATTGTAATATTTTCATAACAAAATAGAAGCCTTTTTTTGCTTTATTTGAAAAATAGTTTTAACGTATTGATATGCCTGACAATAAACATAGAAAAATACCCGACATAAAGTCGTTGATAGCACAGCTCCTGAGCATACCTTCAATCAGCTGCACATCAGATGACATCGATCAAGGAAACATACATGTTATTCACCTTCTGGCCGATCTGTTTGAAAACATGGGTTTTCACTGTGAGATTCAAACGCTGGGGAATAATAAAGCCAACCTTATCGCCACCGCAGGATCAGGTGATAAAGGGCTGGTACTGGCCGGGCATACCGACACCGTACCTTATGATGAAAACCGCTGGCGTGTAGATCCCTTCGGCCTCACCGAGAAGGAAAACCGCTTCTACGGCCTGGGCAGCTGTGACATGAAGTCATTTTTTGCCATCATCATCGAAGCCGTAAGAGGCATCGAACTCAATAAACTACAGCAACCGTTGATAATTCTGGCGACTGCAGACGAAGAGACCAGCATGTCCGGTGCCAAAGCCATCGCAAAACACGCCAGCAAACTCGGCATTACCGATGCCCGCTATGCTGTGGTCGGTGAACCGACCGATATGCAGCCGATACACATGCACAAAGGCATGATGATGGAGGCCATACAGCTCACCGGGCAGGCCGGGCATTCCAGTAACCCGGCATTGGGCAATAATGCCCTGGAAGCCATGCATAAAGTCATCAGCGAACTGATGACCTGGCGCAAAGAATTGCAGAGCCGATACCACAACCCGCTTTTCGAAGTACCGGTGCCGACGATGAACTTCGGCCACATCCACGGTGGCGACAACCCCAACCGCATATGCGGCAGCTGCGAACTGCAGCTGGATATACGCCCGCTACCGGGCATGAAGGTCGCTGACCTGCGTGCGGAGATGCAGCAGCGCCTGAAAACAGTCCTGCATGATACCGGCATCAGCTTTAAGACCGTACCGTTGTTCGAAGGCGTAGACGCGATGGAGACAGACAAGAATACTGAACTGGTAAAACTGGCAGAAAAGATGACCGGCAGCGAAGCCCAGACAGTAGCCTTCGGCACCGAGGCACCGTATTACAACGCGATAGGTTTGGACAGCATCGTGATGGGCCCCGGCAGCATCAACCAGGCCCATCAGCCGGATGAGTATATCGAAACGAAGGTATTAGAACCGGCAGTGGATATTATCCGGCGGTTGATTACACACTATTGCTGTTAAAAGCATAAAAAACTATTCACCACAGATTGGGGCAGGATGCCCTAATCTGTGGTTAAAATCTTTTAAATCTACTTAATGATTTTGTAACACGGCACATACGCTGTTCCGGGCAGCTTCATCCGCTGCTGCTTCACGAACGCAGCCAGCAGCTCATCCATCGGTTCCATGATATCCGCGTCGCCTCTCAGTTCGAACAGGCCATGTTCTTCGATAGCGCGGAGGCCCTCAGCTTTTACATTACCCGAAACCACGCCGGAGAAAGCACGTCGCAGGTTGGCCGCCAGCAGGTGAACGTCCTGGTCTTTATTCAGTGCCAGGTTACGCATATTCTCATGCGTCGGATCAAATGGCCGCTGGAATTGATCGTCGATATGCAGTGCCCAGTTATAATGAAAGGCGTCATTTTGCTTCTCCCTGAACTCCTGCACTTTCCGCATGCCGTCTCTCATCTCTACCGCTACCCGTCGCGGGTCATCGATAATGATCTTGTATCGTTGCTGCGCTTCCAGACCCAGGGTATCGACGATAAACTGGTTGATCTGTTTGAAATAATCTTCGGCACATTTCGGTCCGGTAAAAATCAGCGGGAAAGGCATCGAAGCATTTTCGGGATGCAAGAGTATACCTAATACATAGAGTATCTCTTCGGCAGTACCGGCACCGCCGGGAAAGACCACGATGCCGTGACCGGTGCGGACGAAGGCTTCCAGCCGCTTCTCTATATCCGGCATGATGATCAGCTTGTTCACGATCGGATTGGGTGACTCGGCGGCGATGATGCCCGGCTCGGTCAGACCGATATAACGCCCGGTGCCGGTACGCTGTTTGGCATGCCCGATGGTGGCACCCTTCATCGGCCCTTTCATGGCACCCGGGCCACAGCCCGTGCAGATATCCAGATTACGCAAGCCCAGCTCATAACCGACTTCTTTGGTGTACTTGTATTCTTCGTTACCGATAGAATGACCGCCCCAGCAGACCACCAGGTTCGGCTCCAGCCGGGGGATGAAGGCGTGCGCATTACGCAGGATATGAAACACCGCGTTGGTCACATCGGCCGACTCACCCATATTAAAACGCGACGAGTTCACGATCTTGCTATGTACGTAGATCACATCGCGTAGCACGGTAAACAGGTGTTCATTGATACCGGCCATCAGCTCGCCATCGACGAAAGCGATGGCCGGCGCATTTTTCAGCGATAACTTTATACCGCGTTGCTGCTGCTTCACTTCGATAGAGAAGTCCGGATACCGTGCCAGCAGCTCCTGACCATCATCCAGAGGAC
>JADFWE010000121.1 GCA_015222915.1 Pseudomonadota bacterium
TCTCATAGCTATGCACCAGCGCATATAAACTGGGCACCAGGATGAGACTGACAAGCAGAGAGAAGCTCAGCCCCCAGACGATTACAAAGGCGAGCGGCTGGAGCATCTCTGAGCCTTCACCGATACCGATCGCCAGCGGCATCATGCCGAACACCGTGGTCAGGGTCGTCATCAGGATAGGGCGCAGGCGCAGGCTGGCGGCTTTTTTGATGGCTTCAGCTAGTGGATTATCTGCTGATTGATCCAGCTTGCTGCGTTCTATCTCTATCTGTTCGACCAGGACGATGGCATTATTGACCACGATGCCGGTCAGCATGATAAAGCCCAGCCATACCGGCATAGAGATGCTCATGTCCGCATCGAACAGTAACCCTATAGCGATACCGATAGCAGCAAAAGGTATGCTGCTCATGATGATCAGCGGGTTAAGGAAGGATTCATACTGTACCGCCATCACCACAAAGACCAGGAAGATGGCAAGCATCAGTACTACCATGCCTGTTTTCTGACCTTCCTGCAGCGTCTTATTGGTGTCGTTGTCGTACAGTACATACCCTGAAGGCAGTTCCAGTGCATGCAGCCTGTCCAGTACTTCTTCCAGCACTTTCTGCCGATCGACATCGTTGTTATAGGTCGCGGATATCTCAACGATACGCTGCTGCTGGCTCCTGACGATGCGGCTAGCGACCGGGCTGTGCCTGATGGTGGCGATGTCGCCGAGACGGACCGCGTTACCGTCTTTGTAGTCGATCATGAGGTTCTGCAGAGCATTCGGTGTGGTGCTGTTTTTCTGCGGCAGGCGGATGCGGATATCGAAATCTTTATCACCCTCGATGTAATTACTGATGATTTCGCCGTTGAGTGCAATCTTCAATGCTGCCCCGATATCAGCCGAACTGATATCGAACTCTGCTGCCCGTTGCCGGTCGATATTGACCTTCAGCTCCTGTTTTACTTCTTCATAGGAATGGGTCAGGTTGCGCAGGCCTTCAACCGGTTCGAGCAGGCTGACGGCCATATCACCGAGTCTCCTCAGGGTATCGAGATCGCCGCCACGGATATGGATGCTTATATCGTCACTGCCCCGGGTGATGTGCAGACCGCGAACCCCGGCAACACGCATATAGATGACATAGCCTGTCAGCTTCAGGGCATCTATTTTTTTCTTGATCATCGCTACCCATTGATGGCTGTCCAGCTCTCGTCGATCAGAAGGTAGTAGCTGTATCTTTATCGAGCTGCGATTGCTGTTTTCGAACACCGAGCGGCCGAAGATAAAACCACCGGCAGTGGTGTACAGCGATTGCACCTCTTTTTCCTGCATCAGCAGGTTCTCCAGCCTGTCGACCGTTTCGTCCATCTCATCGAGCTGCATCCCGGGGTCGCCCGTGATCGACAGGTTGATCTTGCCTTCATCGACACGCGGCAGGTCGATCTGTTTTGTCTCGTTGATCTGAACGATAGCAAGACCCAGTAGCAGGGCAAAGACCAGGAATGTCTTGATCGGGTTGACGATGAACAGGCCAATATTATTATAATATTTAACTTTAAGATAGTTAATTATCTTGTTGATAGTATTTGTTTTATCATTGCTGTTCTTGATCTTTGCGCCGAGTGCAGGCACCAGTGTTAAAGCCACTACCAGCGAGGCTAGCATGGCCGAGGTGATGGTGATGATCAGTTCCTGAAACAGCATGCCGGTCATGCCGCCGATGAATAAAAACGGCAACAGGGCGCCAAGGTTGGTGCTTGTCGAAGCCACGATCGGGCTGTTTACCTCGGTGGCTGCATTGATGGCATCCTCATCGGTGGTTTCACCTTCTGCCTGATGACGGGTGATGTTCTCCAGCATGACGATCGTACTGTCGATCAACAGACCCATACCCAGAGCAAGACCGCCCAGCGTCATGATATTGAGCGTCAGCCCCAGTGCCTGCATCAGGATAAAAGTCACCATGATACCTATAGGTATCGCGGTGCCGATGATCAGGGTGCGCAACATACTGCCGAGGAACAGGTAGATGACCACCATCGCCAGTAAGGCACCGCTGCCTGCCGCCAGCATGGCGTTATTGATGGAATGCCTGACAAAGATAGACTGATCACCGACGACTTCGACCTGGATATCATCCGGGATCACATTCTGTGCCCTGAGGTTGCTGATACGGTGTTTGACTTCATCGACTACCGCCACGGTATTTGCCTGCGGCTGTTTCTGAATGGAGAGTTTGATGCCGGGAACCTTGTTGAGACGGATGCGCAGGCGTTCGTCCTTGTGTTTATCCAGCACCATGGCAACATCGCTGACACGGATGGTGGAGTCCGAGCCTTCAGCGCTGTTCATGGTCTGCTCGGTCTGCAGCGGTAGCTGTTTGATCTCATCGATCGATTTGAAACGGCCTTCAGAGCGGGTGGTTATCTCCAGGTTCTGGCCGATCATACGGCCACCGGGTGAATCTGTGTTCTGCGTGCGTATCTGGCGGGAAAATTCCTGCAGCGAGAGTCCGACAGTGGCGAGTTTTTCCTGATCAGGGACGATCTGGATCTCCCGTTCCAGGCCGCCGCCAACTTCGACGGCAGCGACCCCGGGCAGGTTTAGAAACCACTTCGAAAATACATAGTCCGCCCAGGTGCGCAGTTCGATCGAGTTGCGTATGTTCGAACTGACTACCAGGTCCATCACCGGAATCTGTGCTGGATCACGTTTATAGATGATCGGCGGTTCGTCATTGTCCGGTAAGAAGCGTTTGGCGCGGTCGAGACGGATGCTGGCATCACGCAGGGCATTGTTGATATCAGTGCCGTAAGGGAAGCTCAGGTCGACCGCACTGCGCCCTTCGGATGTGGTCGAATCGACGCCGGTCGCGTCTTCCGTAATCGCCAGTTGTTCTTCCAGCTGACGGGTAACACGGTCTTCCATGATATTGGCGGGTACACCGGCATCGGTGATACGCACCAGCACGTTAGGTGCGATGATGTGCGGCAACAGGTTGATGCCCAGCTGTTTGAAGGAGAACAGGCCAAACACCAGTACGGTGAGCGTCAGCATGGTGATGCCGACCGGATGATGGATGGACCAGGCCGCCAGGCCACCGTTGCGAAAACGCTGTTTCATGATGATTGCTGCATGGTTATGGCTGCATGATTATGGCTTGGTGATCTCGTGTGGTTTTACGGTTACGGTATTCTTTTGGTCAGAAGCGGTGTGCGGGGTTGCGACTTCGACTTTTTTACCACCGCGTAGTCCGATAAAACCGCGGCTGACGACTTTGTCGCCGGCCTGCAGTCCGGAAAACACCTCGACCATGGCGGCGAACTGCTGTCCCTGTTCAAAGAACACCTTCTCTACCACAGTACTGCCGGCATCCTCTTCTTTGATGCGAAAAACGAACGAGCCTTCCGGTTCGTAATGGATGATATAGACCGGGATAACCAGCCGGTCGGTCGCTCTAAGCTCGATACTGGCACGGGCGAACTGACCGACGCGGGCTCCTTCAGGCACCGGACTTAAGCTGATCTCGATAATGCCTTTATGGGTACTGGCATCGATGGTCGGATGGATCCTGATCACCCTGGCATCAAATCGCCGGTCACCGAGTGCGTCGATCTTCAGCTTCACGGTCTGTTCCTGTTTCACCAGCGGCAGCCAGCGTTCGGCGAGGCCGGCTTTCAGACGCAGTGCAGACGGATCGATGATGCTGAGGATATGCGTCTGTGCGGGCAGCAGGTCACCCGGTTCGTACAGGCGTCTGGTAACCATGCCGTCGATCGGTGATCTGATGCTGGCGCGCTGCAGACGGGTGAGCTGGCGTTTTTCTTCGGTTCTCGCCAGATCAAGCTCGGTCTGCGCTCGGGCGACCTCATCTTCTGTCGATATCTTTTTCGGTAGCAGTTTTTTCAGGCGGCCCAGGTTAACCTTCGCCTGTTCTCTGGACGCTCTGGCTTTGGCGACATCGGTTTTTAACAGTTCATCATCCAGCTGGACCAGTAGACTGCCTTTTTTCACCATGTCGCCTTCGTGGTAGGGAAGCCTGGTGATGCGGCCGCTCTCTTCATTGTAGAAACGGATCCTGGTCACCGCTTCCAGGGTGCCTGAGATGGTCTGCGTCAGGGAAACCGGTTTTGTTTCGGCGGTGATGACTTCTACCCGGTGAGAAGTCGAACGAATCTTGTGGCTGCCGGGTCTGTCCTCTGTCTTATCGCAGGCGGACAGTAGCAGAGTGGAGGCAAAGACCACGGGGATGGTCAGTAATGTGCGTCTATTCCACTGCGAAAATACACCTGTAAATATTGCCATAAAGGTCGATGGTTTTTTCGATATAATCATGTCCCGCACTTTAACGCATATAGCAGTAAAACTTCAAAAAAATGCTTCATCGCCCGACCGCCAAACCGCACGGTAACCGTAAAGATTTTGACAACATCAAGCGGCTTTTTCCGTATATCTGGGATTTTAAGGGCAGGGTGTTGCTTGCATTAAGCTGTTTGATGTTGTCGAAGGTCGCCATCGTCGGTATGCCGCTGGTGTTAAAAGAGATCATCGACAGTCTGGATAGTTCTCTACGAGTCGGAAAAACAGTTATCGAAGGTGCCGCCGGTGGTAATACAGAATCTATCGTGCTGGTATTACCGCTACTGCTGTTGCTGATGTACGGTGCTCTGCGCCTGATGGCAAGCCTGTTCAATGAACTGCGTGATGCGATCTTTTCACGGGTTCGATATCATGCCATGCGCGGTATCTCCCGGCGGGTGCTCGAACACCTGTACACGCTGTCACTGTCATACCATCTCGATCGCAAGACCGGCGGCATCACCCGTGATCTCGAGCGCGGCACCAATAGTCTGAGTTCCATCCTGAATTACCTTGTGTTCAACATCTTTCCGACGGCGGCAGAATTCACCTTCGTTGCTATCATCCTGCTCGGTAAATACGAACCACAGTTCGCCATCATCACTTTTGTTACGGTCATAATCTATATCAGCTTCACACTGCTGGTGACTAACTGGCGCATGCA
>JADFWE010000122.1 GCA_015222915.1 Pseudomonadota bacterium
AAATGAAAAATGAAAAATGAAAAATGAAAAATGAAAAATGAAAAATGAAAAATGAAAAACAAGAAATATAAGTTCTTCACTACGTTTTTGTGCTTTTATAATTGTTCACTTTTCGTTTTTCATTTTTCACTTAAAAGCGGCCAAAAACATAAAGTAAACCGATGAACACAAACCCCACAACCCAACCCAAAAATACCCCAAGACTTTCACTAGGGCCGCTTTTATACTACTGGCCCCGCGACGATGTGTTTCAGTTTTATGAAGCTATCGCCGATACGGCAGTCGACATTGTCTATCTCGGTGAAACCGTTTGTTCTAAACGTCGTCTGTTGCGGACGGACGCCTGGCTGCAGCTCGCTGGTTTGCTGGAAGAGGCAGGTAAGGAAGTAGTGTTATCGACCTTGACACTGCTGGAGGCAAATTCTGAGCTGAGTGCGATGCAGAAGATCTGTGCGAACGAGCAGTACATGGTCGAAGCAAATGATATGACTGCGGTGCAGTTGATGACGGGTAAGAAGTCATTCGTTACCGGTCCGGCGGTGAATGTCTATAACTCACGAACGCTTGAGGTGCTGGCGCGTGCCGGTATGAAACGCTGGGTGCTGCCAGTGGAGCTGTCAAAAGAAACCCTGGCGGTGATGCACCGGGATCGGCCATTAGACGTCGAGACTGAGATATTTGCTTTCGGCCGGCTGCCACTGGCCTATTCGGCACGGTGTTTTACCGCGCGGGCGCACAATCTGCCGAAAGATGATTGCCAGTTCCGCTGTCTGGACTATGCTGATGGACTGATGCTTAGTACCCGCGAGGATGAATCCTTTCTCGTACTCAATGGTATTCAGACACAATCGGCTAAAACCCAGAACCTGATCCGTGATATCGATGATTTTATCGAGCTTGAGATCGACGTTTTGCGTATCAGTCCGCAGTCAAACAATACCGTTCAGATCATCGACATCTTTGATCGATGTCTGCAAGGGAAGATCAGCAGCGATGAGGCAGAAGTATCACTTCAGCAGTATATTATGTCAGGCGAGTGTGATGGATACTGGAAGGGTCGGGCCGGTATGGACGGTTCTGATATGACGGGGGTGTAAATACGCCCCTGTGTGCAGAGTAAGCAGTGAATAACAGCAAGGTGCTACATGATGAATGCGAGACAGAACAAACCTTATTCAGGTGATAAATACAAGCTGGGGAGTCCGTTCGACCTGGATAATGATACTGCCTACCATGCCTGGCTGGAAAACAAGATGGATGATTATCCTCAGGATCTCGAAGACCTGATCGTCGAAGTGAATGATCCGAAAAATCTGACGCCAGCTGAATATAAGGTCATCCGCGACCTGGTCAAAAAAACCAATATGGCGATCTATGCCGGCAATACCGGCAGCGACCCGGACAAGACCATACCCGAGAAGCTGGCACAGCAGTTTGAGCTTTTCCTGCCCGATGACAATATGGGCGCCGACGACGGCATCACCGCGTTGAGGGTTGCCGGTGATGAGTGGCGTGGTGAATATATCCCGTACACCAATAAGTCTATACACTGGCATACAGACGGCTATTACAATACGCTGGATCACCAGATCAGAGCCTTGTTATTACACTGTGTTTCACCGGCAGCCAGTGGCGGCGAGAACGCTCTGCTGGATCATGAGATCGTCTATATCCGTCTGCGCCAGGAGAACCCAGACTATATCCGTGCACTGATGGAACCCGACGTGATGATGATCCCTGCCAATATCAATAAACAGGGTGAAGTCATCCGCCCTGATCGTTATGGCCCTGTATTTTCCATCCTGGAGGATGGTAACCTGCATATGCGTTATACCGCGAGAACCCGCAGTATCGAGTGGAAACCTGATCCACTGGTGAAAAAAGCAGTGAAGCTACTGCATGATTATATGCACACCGACTCGCCATATATCTATCGTGGTACATTACAGCCGGGGCAGGGTTTGATCAGCAATAACGTTCTGCACGACCGTTCAGGCTTCGAAGAAGATGACGAGCACAAACGCCTGTTGTATCGCATGCGGTATTATCAGCGTGTTGCGAATACCTGATGTATTGATTAATTTTAGCTGACATCCAGTGTTAAAAATCGAATGGCGGCTGTTGACACATAAGCGACATCCACAAGGATTAAAAAACTTCACCGCCGAGGCGCAGAGACGCCGAGGAAAAGCTTTTAGTTTTCGTAGGGTGGGC
>JADFWE010000013.1 GCA_015222915.1 Pseudomonadota bacterium
AGGATCAGACTTGTCGTGTACCGGTGCAAAACCGCCCTGCTTGTTCAGATAGATCAAAATAATCTTCGCGTATTTATCACGGGTCTCCTGACCACCCTGCAAACTTAGATCGATCTTGCCATCCGGTCTCACACGTTTGATAAAACCTTTTTTATACTGACCGAAACTCAGGCGCTGAAAAACTTCATTTGTATATAATACGCCCCAGTGGCTATGATTGATGATGGCTTTGTAACCCAGCTCGGTACTATTGGCTATGATCAGGTCAACTGCCTGCCCGGACTTGAAATCATGCGGTCTGAGATCATCGAGAAACTTGTCGATCTTGGAGGAAGCGGTAATACGCCCATCGATATCACCGATGTACAGGTATACCAGATAAGAACGTCCGGCTTCCATCGGCCGATGCTGTTCAGCAAACGGTACCAGGATATCTTTATCCAGTCCCCAGTCTAAAAAAGCGCCAAATTTATTGGTATCGACAACTTTCAGATAAGCAAACTCGCCGACCTTCGCCCTGGGCTTCTGAGTGGTCGCTATCGGTCGGTCTTCGGAATCGAGGTACAGGAACACTTCGATAGAGTCACCTTCGACCAGATCAGAAGGCGCAAACTTGAGCGGCAGCAATACCTCACCCAGGTTCTGTGCATCCAGATAAAAACCAAAGTCGACCGCTTTTATCACTTCTAATTCATAAGACTGGCCAATGGTAATCATTCTGCTTCTCGATAGTTAACTTCGCACCGGTTACCGTGTTTCTCCAGTAACCGAGATATTTCTCAACACCTATTATACAGGCCATGCAGCAATGTCATGGGTGATTATTTTTCTGAATATCGAGATAGAGAGTTTCCACCGCTTTCCTCGCCCACGGTGTCTTACGCAGGAATTTCAGGCTGGATTTCACTGATGGTTCATTCTGAAAGCAGCGGATATTGATACGTTCGCCAAGAACATCCCAGCCCAGAGACTCAACGAGACTGGTGACGATGAATTCAAGTGTTTTACCGTGTAACGGATTATTGATTTGCTGAGGAGTCATATTTTTCAAGATAAGAGAAGTAATACTGAAATACGGGTTATAACTGAGATAAATTTTCTGTCATCAGTATCGCTAAAATACAATTTATCGTTTGCAGCTTAAGTGGCATCATCACTGCTGGGCAGTCTCTCCATTGGCACCGCGGCTAACGTCTATAACATTTCGCTGTTGCATGATCTTATCCATGACCCGGGTCAGCTGCTGCAGGTCACGGATCTCGATGGTAACCGCCATGCGTGCTGTCTGCTCGGATTTATTCGACATGGTATTGACGGCGATAACATTGATCTTATCATCTGACAGCGTTCTTGTGATATCACTGAGCAGGCCATGCCGGTCATTGGCATGGATAAGGATGTTGACCGGGTAACTTCGTACGTCAGTATCACCCCACTCCACTTCGATCAGACGTGCCTGATCTTTCTCTTTGAGGTGCAGGATATTATTACAGTCCTTGCGATGCACGCTCACCCCTCTATCCTTGGTGATAAACCCGATGATCTCATCATGCGGTACCGGCATGCAGCAGTTGGCGATCGTGGTCAGCAGGTTACCGACGCCCAGTACGTTGATGCTACTGTTCGACGTTTTTTTCTGCCTGTGACGTATCGATGCCTGCACCGGAATCGTATCGTCGTTGTTCAGGCGCTCATCGAATTCGTGCATCATCGATGACATCTGCGCGAGACTGATATCACCGCGCCCCAGGTTGATATAGAACTTGTCCGCAGACTCCAGTTTGAAATGTTCGACTATCTCTTCCATGTCCGGACGGATGCCATGGCGTTTGAACTCACGTTCGCACAGCGCTTTTCCTTCGAGGTAATTCCTCTCTGCATCCTGTTTTCTGAACCAGCCGCGGATGCGGTTACGGGCGCGTGATGTCTTGATGTAACCCAGATGCGAGATCAGCCAGTCACGTCGCGGTGATGCCTCTTTCGTGGTCAGAATTTCGACACGCTCACCATTCTTCAACGGATAGGTCAGCTGCACGATACGGCCATTTACCTTGGCACCACGACAACGGTGCCCGATCTCGGTGTGTACCGCGTAAGCAAAATCCAGTGGTGTGCCTCCCTCGGGCAGATCTATAACTCGGCCTTCGGGGGTCAATACAAACACCCGGTCACTGAACATCTCCGACTTGAAGTTCTCCATGAGTTCATCATCATCAGACTGCGTAGTGTCGAGCAGCCGGCGCAGCGATTCGATGCCAGACTGCAGATTAGCCTTGCCGCTGCCTGCTTCCTTATAACGCCAGTGCGCTGCCACCCCGAACTCGGCAAACTCGTGCATCTGCTTTGTCCTTATCTGCACTTCCACGGGTTTGCCACGCGGTCCGTAGACCGCAGTGTGCAGCGACTGGTAGCCGTTCTCTTTCGGGTTGGCGATATAGTCATCAAACTCTTTATTGATGTGACGCCACTGAGCATGTACCAGTCCGAGCACGACATAACATTCAGCGATATCATCGACGATGACACGCACCGCGCGCACGTCGAACAACTCGTGAAAACTTCGAGACTTGGATATCATCTTTTTCCAGATACTGTAGATGTGTTTGGGGCGTCCGCAGACATCGGCATGGATATGTTCAGATTCAGTCATCTTCTGGATCTTATCGACGATATCGACGATGAACTGCTCACGCTCCTCACGCTTCTCATCGAGATTTTTAGCGATGCGCCTGTAGGTATCCGGTTCGAGATAACGGAAAGCCAGGTCTTCGAGTTCCCACTTCAGCTGACCGATGCCGAGACGGTTGGCGATCGGGGCAAAGATATCGAGACTCTCCTGTGCGATCTCCTGCTGCTCGTAGGCATCGGCCAGTTTTAACTGGCGCAGGCGCTGCACGCGGAATGCCAGCTTGATCAATACCGCCCGTACATCGTCCACCATCGACAGTAGCATACGGCGCAGACGCTCTACCTGCTCCGGTGAGGCATCATCACGTTCCCCGCGAAAGGCATGTAACTGGATAACGCTGTCGACCAGATGAGCGATCTCTTTGCCGAAATCTTTTTCCAGCTGTTCAATACTGACACTGCTGGTCAGACGGCGACTGCTTAACAGGGTAACGGTGAGCGTGGTTTCATCACTGCCCAGTTCACTGAGCAGCAGAGCCACATCCAGGCTGTTCGGCATCGAGCCTTCGACCGGCAGATTCCAGACCATCTTACAGGCACGGCGCAACAGGCTATCGGATTCGGCATCGACCCCGATTAGCTGATGCAGATACTGATCAATAGTAAAATCTTTGGTGATCTGATTGAAATAACGTGTTTTTTGCATATCGCGAAATAACTTTGGTGGATGTCAGTGTCTATACAAATACATCGGGCAATGTAAAAACAGTAAGTATTAGAGTAGAAGATACTCTGTAAGTTTTACTGAAAAGAAGAAAGAAAAAGATCGATCATACGCATGAAAAGGTGACGATCTTTCGAAAGTTTTCAAGGTTGGTGGAGCTATTTACCCTTCTGGCATTCAGGGCACATGCCATACAGGGTCAGGCTATGGTCGGTCACTTCATAACCCTTGGAGGCGGCGACCTCGCGCTGGCGTTTTTCGATCGTCTCATCAAAAAATTCTTCAACTTTACCGCAGTTGACGCAGACGATATGGTCGTGGTGGCCTTTCTCGTTGAGTTCAAAAACCGCCTGCCCGCTCTCGAAATGATGCCGTTCGACCAGCCCGGCACTTTCGAACTGTGTCAGTACACGATATACCGTCGCCAGTCCTATCTCCTCGCCATCATCGAGTAAGGCACGATAGATATCCTCTGCACTCTGATGACGAACTTTCGATGCTTCCAGGAACTCCAGAATTTTCATTCGTGGTAGCGTTACTTTCAGCCCGGCTTTTTTTAAATCACTTGATTCCATAAATTTCTACTGATTCTCACGGTCATATACGGTAGTATTTCCGCCCGTTAGAGAAAAACCACCTTTTGGATCACCATTTAAACACGTTTATGATACTGAGAACCACTCTCATCTGGCAGGTTCGGCGATTTTTTTGCCACCCCGTGAAGAAAAAGTTCGGCCGAAATTCCGGCCAGAATTGCGGCCAGAGTTCCGGACATGCCCAAAATCACAGACAAACCCGGACTCCATGGCCGGCTTTGTTCCGCAGACTCCCCTTTCTCTCTGTAGTCTGCAGCGTCGTTTTTCTCAGCGCCTGCTCCTCATGGCTGCCCGAGGCTTATAAACTGGACCTGCAGCAGGGGAACACGGTAAAACTTGAACAGTTAGAAGCTCTCGAGATCGGTATGAGCAAAGATGAAGTCCGCCGTATCATGGGTTCACCGATGTTATCCGACCCCTTCCACAACCAGCGCTGGGATTATATCTACCGTTTTATGCCAAGAAAGGGCTTTGAGAGAAAGTCGTTGCTGACCCTGTATTTTGATAATAGTGACCACTTGATCACCATCGATGACTCACAATACATTGAGCCATAGGCTGGATGTATTGAATGAAAAATGAAAAAGCATTCGCTAGTCAGACACTACCGTTGCCGAAACCGTTTTTAATTTTTCACTATTTGACCTCCAGGGATGGAGGAAATACTGAGAATCGTCGGGAACGATTCCAGTGCACTATTCATTGCTCCTACCCGCCCTTCTTCATCACCTTGCCTTCGGCTGCACGCTTACGTCTAACCTCTTTCGGATCAGCGATCAGCGGCCGGTAGATCTCTACCCTGTCACCATCGGATAATACGGCAGTCATCTTTGCGGCTTTGCCGAAGATGCCTACATCGGCGTCTTCCAGCCGGTCTTCCAGTTCAGGGAAATCCATCATGATACCCGACTGCACGATGGCCGCACCGATGGTGGTGCCGGCATCGACATTTACCGCGCGGATGACCTGTTTTTCCGGTGTGGCATAAGCCACTTCTACATTGATGCTTTCGATACTCATAACTAACTCCCGTTAGAAAAGCCGCTACTAAGGCCGCTCCCCGTAGACTTCGACCGCACGTTTACAGAAAGCATCGACCAGAGAACTGGCTATCTGCGTAAAGATCGGTTTGGCGGCTATCGACATCATGGCGTTGTCAAATTCGAATTCAAGATCCAGATTAACCTTGCAGGCATTCTCGGTTTTCAGAGCATCGAACTGCCAGAAACCTCTCAGCTTCTTGAATGGGCCATCGACCAGCTCCAGCTCGATGCGATGGTCTTTATATAATCGGTTATGGGTAGTGAAGGTTTTATTCAACACCCCCTTGGCGATCTCTACCGAGGCGATCATCTCGGTTTCAGATTCACTTTTTACTGCAGATGAACGGCACCAGGGCAAAAAGGTTGCGTAATCGGCAACGTCGTTAACCAGCCGGTACATCTCTGCCGGTGAATAATGCACCAGTGCGCTTCTTTGGATATGTGACATAAAACTATAAAACCTGATGGATCGGACCCGGCCCAGCCCCGGAAAATACCGGTATATACGACCTGACCAGTGGCTTAGCGGCGGCTAGTCGACCGTTAGTCTATACGGCTTACCCGCCCTGCTTAAATGGCACCCACGGCTTTCAGGAAGACAACGATAACAGCCAGCGGGGTGACGAATTGAACTAAAAACCGCCAGATATTATACATCAAAGGATCGGTTGCCAGCTCCTCACGGGTCGATTCTTTTCGCATTACCCAGGCCGCAAATAACGCGATAAACAGACCACCCAGCGGCAGCATGATATTGGCCGTCAGATAATCCAGTGTATCGAAGAAAGTAAAGTTATCAAACAGGTAAGGGATGCTCAGGGTTTTGTCTTTCCAGACATTGAAAGAGAACACCGTCCCCAGGCCGACGAACCATGTCAGCATACCGATAGTCACCGCGGCATAGATACGACTATAACCCAGGTTTTCCACCAGATACGCCACCGCCGGTTCGATCAATGAGATCGCCGAAGTCCAGGCAGCGAAAACCAGCAGGGTAAAGAACACGACACCGACCAGCGTACCACCCTGCATATGACCGAAAGCGATCGGCAGGGTCTGGAAGATAAGTCCCGGCCCGGCACCGGGCTCCAGGCCATTGGCAAAGACGATAGGGAAAATAGCCATACCGGCGAGCAAGGCAACGACAGTATCGGCCAGCGCGATCATTATCGATGCCTGCACGATGGAGTGTTCGTCCGACAGATAGGATCCATACACCATGATCGCGCCCATGCCGAGACTGAGGGTAAAGAAAGCGTGCCCCATGGCGATCAGGATAGCCTTACCGGTAATCTCACCAGGGGAGAACAGAAAGTCGATACCTTCCATAAAATGACCGGTCGTCATGGCATAGATAACGATAATGATGAGCAGACCGAATAACAGCGGCATGAGGTAGGTCACCGCCTTCTCTATACCGTTCTTCACGCCGCGTGCCACCACGGCCATGGTCATCACCATGAAGATGGTATGCCATGCCAGTAACCGTTCGGGGTCACTCACCAGATCGGTAAAGATGCTGTTGACACCATCAGCGGTAACCCCCTGGAAGATACCGCCCGCAGTACGGAAAATATAGGACATCGCCCAGCCGGCGATCACCGAGTAATATGAGAGGATAAGAAAACCCGCCAGCACGCCCATCCAGCCTAGCCAGACCCAGCCAGGGTTGCGGTGTTCATCTCTCGCCAGCGCTTTCATGGTATTGATCGGGCTCTGCTTACCACGACGGCCCAGCATGATCTCGGCGATCATGATGGGGAGACCGATCAGGCCTATACACAACAGGTAGATCAGTACAAAAGTACCGCCGCCGTTCTCACCGGCGATATAAGGAAACTTCCAGATATTACCCAGGCCAACCGCAGAGCCTGTGGCAGCAAGGATAAAAACAGTACGGTTGGTCCATTGACCATGTATAGAAGTGCGTTGTTCAGCCATAGTTTTATTGTTATTTTTTATTGCTCATTGTTAACAATTTATAGCACCGACTCAAGTTATTTCTGAAAATAGCTGGAATTTGCTATCCCTGGTCGAATTTAAAGGGATAATTTAACGATTAATCAGTTCTGCTAATGACACAAAGGCGACATCCACAAGGATTAAAAAACTTCACCGCCGAGGCGCAGAGACGCCGAGAAAAACAATATTTCATAT
>JADFWE010000123.1 GCA_015222915.1 Pseudomonadota bacterium
CCACCCTACAAAAACTAAAAGCTTTTCCTTTGCGTCTTTGCGGCTCTGCGCGAACAATGTTTTTAAGGTCTGCTTTGTGTCAGAAGCAGACTTTTATCTCTCTATACAACACTGGAAAAGTTTGAGTGAATGTAGTTATGCGCTGACCGAGACCAGTTCGGGTTTTGATGGAGTCGCCAGCAGGGTATTGATCAGCTGATCTTCGAGATCGATGCGTGTCGCCAGTTCTTCACCAAGTTTTTCCAGATGTGCAGGCAACTGCTTGATGGCATCTTCATTAAGACCGGAAGTGTCATCATACAGATCATTAAAGGCAATCGCGATCTGAGTAGTGTCATTGATACGCGGCATGATCTTCTCAGCCAGCTGAATGACGTTACCACGGCGTTCGTTGCCTTCTTCTATACGCCGGTATAATTCGAACTGCCCGGTCGCCATGTAATCGATCAGTTCCTGGCAGAATTCTTCGAGCAGTTCAAGAATGGTGCTCAAGTCATCATCTGCCACATCAGAAGATCTGGCAAGGTGGTAGTATTGAGATAGTACGGTGGTACGATCTTCGATGAGTTTTTTAATCTCTTGCCGTGTTCTGTCGCGACGCTCGTTCGTTGCCTGTGATGCCATGTGATTTCCCCTGTTTATCGAAGTTTTATAACTTTCTTTTTCTTACTATCGTTTAGCAGCATTGTACTAAAACCGAAAACGTCTAGCAAATGCAGTATTTGTTGAGGGATGGCTAAAATGGCATACCGAAAATCAGGCGGTATACTTTTACATTGTTGCCATAACGTATGCCCAGACCTAGTTGCGGTCTCTCGAAGAACAAAAAGTCAGGGATATTACTGATGGTGAAACCAAATTCGTGTTCGACGCCAATCCGTATCGGATTCCTGGTATTTTCCAGGAAGACCAGGTTATTCGGGTAGTAAAAATTTATATAATAGATATTGGCGAAGAGTGGTTTATTGGCAAAACTGAATCCTCTGGGCAGGTTATAACTTATTCCGGTCTCGACGAGGGTGTAGTCTGAATCATTGCTGCTTAGCCTGCTTCGTTCGCGCGCGTAGAGGAGACGGTTACCAAGCGTAAAATACTGGCTACCCAGACTGAAATTAAAATGACTTTTTATGCCTGTGCCCATCACCAGGACATTTGTCGTATTGTTCAGGTCTCTGGCGAAACCGTAGTCTGCAAACGGACTCAGCGTCCAGTTGAGCGTAACCGGATGTCTGTATTCTATTCCGGGCAGGAAGGTGATGGTTGTAACATCGCTGATACCGGGAAGTTCTTCGGTGTCGAGCCCATCGAAATTGATGATGCCGATGGTGACAGGCAGTTTGAGGACCCATCCTTCTTCGGTCGAGGTTTTTTTTCTTATCTCATGCTCGAAAGGCAGCTGCAGCACGAACACCTTCTGTCCCGATGTGGTGTAGAAACCGGTACCGAGGTAACTGGCAAACGCAAAGTTTGTCAGGCCAAAAGCGCCATCATCTTCTGTCACGGCAAACACGCCAGCTGAGCAATAGAGCATCAGCTGAAACAGGATGGCAGTGAATACTGCGGGTAGCGTGAATCCTGGTCGTGACTTTTTGATAAACGATTTCAAGAGAGGAGAGGCTGTACTGATTAATATTACCGTCATTATAGCGTGAAGCGCCTGCAATGCATAAATCTGTATGACAGGATCCTGCAGGACGCAAACGATATAAACCGTTACTGAGGTATTGAGACGGTAATGATCGGGTATGATCTTCCACAGGACAGTTTATAATATCGTGATGTCAAAACCATATTCAGAATCATGTGATCAAAACAGGGAAGTAATACTCTCCGTTATCGAACCGCTGTTAACCTCAGCGACTGATGTCTTTGAAATCGGCAGCGGTACCGGGCAGCATGCCGTCTATTTCGCAGAGAAGATGCCTCATCTCAACTGGCATACCAGTGACCGTGCTGACTACCTCGAAGGCATAATTCACTGGATACACGATAGCGGACTGACGAATGTTATCGAACCTGTCGAACTCGATGTTTCGGCGGAGCAATGGCCGGAGCTAAGTCCTGAAACGGAGCAGAGCAGATGTGTTGATGCTGTTTTTACAGCGAACACCGTACATATAATGAACCCGTCAGATGTGATAAACCTCATAACGGGTGTTGCCAGCTTGCTGAGACCAGGCGGCAGCTTTTTCATCTATGGCCCGTTTAATTATGATGGCCGTTATACCAGTGAGAGTAATGCCCGTTTCGACCAGTGGCTGAAACAAAGAGATCGGAAAAGCGGCATAAAAGATTTTGAAACCATCCTGTCGTTAGCCAGTCAACAGGGACTGGATCTTATCAATGATTACGCCATGCCGGCGAACAACCGTATCCTTTACTTCGAAAAACCTGGTCAGTAATACCCTCGTCGTTACTGACTAGCAACAGCCTGCCAGTGAAACTCTGAGCAAGTCCCGAATCGAGCAGATCGTCGCTTCATGTCAACAATTCATGACTTATCCAGCACTCACTGAACGGCGCTCACGCGTTCTTTCTTCCTCATTGCTCCCATCAATGATCAGAACTGGTCAAAAGATTGGCGTATCTTGTCAATATTTTTCTTCTCGGCACCACTATTATTCAGGGATAGAAATAGGAAAGGAGTGATACATATGGCTACTCGATACAGGCCAAAATTAAAACTGTGTGATTGTGGCTGTGGTGGATACCCGCGCGGAGCGGATTATATGCCGGGTCATGATGTTCGTATCTATAGTGCGATCGTGGGTCACGTAGGTAGTCTGCGAAATCTTAAAGAAGTGGTCGAACGTTATACCGGTAAACCGGTAAAGATGAGTTACGACTGAGCGTGGAGCCGGAAAAATGGCGTTTTGTCATGATCGGTCAATAGCTTGGCGGTTAAGGTCAAGCAAACCGGATATTTCGGCTTAGGCTATTGCTGATGATGTTGAGACGTAGAAAAAATGTCGTTGAGTCTGAGGTCGGGATTCAGACCACAAAAATGACGCCAGGTGAACTGGCAGATAAGCTGGTAAATAATCTGAGTGTGGATAAGGTCAGTCTGCTGGATTATCTCAAATTTCTTTTTTTCTGCACATTGTTACTGGTACCTGTCTACGCCATCATTAAAAGTGCCATGAGGTCTGACTGGCTGATGATGGTAATCGACGTGCTTCTGGTACCGGTAGGATTTGTCCATGGTCTATTGATGTTGACCGGTGTAGTGAGTTAACCGGCAGAAGATTTTTATAGATGATGCCTAGATGATGCCAGCGGGCGGTGTGTCATCATAGGTAAAACACCCGCAGCCAGGGCCACGGTATCCCTTTGAGTTTATATATCATCTCACACGTGGTGACCTGGTAATTTATTAAGGCGCAGCGCATGGATAGATCATCCATGCGCTGTTTTGTCTGGACCTGTCTCTTACTCGGCAGACTGCTTTCAGGACAGGGGTTTCAGGACAGGGCTTTCAGGGCGCAACTCTCGAAGGCAATGCCGGGCCAGCCGTATTTCATAAAGTTGCGTATATTGGCGTGGTCATCTCTGTCAGGGAAACCCAGCACGTCATCACGGTAATACCGGCCAAAACAGTTCAATGTCAGCTGTTCATCAAATTGCTGGATCTGTGCGAAGGCAAATATCTTGCAGGAACCTTCGTTAGTACCGGCTTCGTTAACCACGCTGTCCTCATCGTCCCGGCTACCGTTAGTAAAGCGGGCGGGCATGTAATCATAATACTGTGCTATCAGCTGTATGACCCGGTCAAATTCGATCTTCTCGGGATGCTTTTTCAGGGTTGTTATCTCAGCGCTCAGACCGCTGCTGCCGCTGCTGTTCGAGCTGTTAATATCTGTATCTACATTCGCTGTCACGGTTATTATCATCCACGTGTTTTTCGTTCTGCTATCATATCAGTGTTTTCTGTAAAAGATTCCCTGAAATATACGTGTTTTATCGTTGTCGAATTTTACCCGCTACTGTGCTTCTGATGCTGATGTTGTCAGGCTGCTCTCAATATACCCGGGATATCTTCTGGGAGAACAAGATAAAAGCAACACCCTATGCAGAAGCGGATGTCATGGTTCGCCCGGAGCTCTGGCGCGAAAACGAGATAAGCTACGCCTGGTTAGGTCATGCCACAGTATTGATCGATCTGTACGGCACGAAGATAATGACCGATCCTGTGTTGCTTGCCCGTATCGGTCCACCTGAAACCTTTGATAATTTTTTTGGTATAAGGCGCCTGACTCAATTGCCCATGGATGTCGATGCGATCACGGACATAGATCTCGTGCTGGTGTCTCACCCGCATTTTGATCATCTCGACCTTGCTTCGCTTGATCGTTTGTCCCGGCAGAATGATTTTGATCTTATCTTACCGGTATTGACGACAGATCTTCTCGATACCGATCTATTTGACTCCGGGGTGGATGATACGGGAGCACACGATAGAGCCCTGTTATCCGCGAATGCCCACGTATTTGAACTCGACTGGCTCTCGCGTGCCCCGCAGCGTCATAACTATGAAGATTTCACCGTAACCGCATTCAGGGTAGAGCATTATGGTTTTGCCGACTGGGGAGATCGAGATGTGAAACGCGGGTTTAACGGTTATCTGCTGCAGGTGAAGAAGAACAGCAAAACCATCGCGTTTTTTGGTGACACTTCTTATTCGCGATACCGTGATGAATGGGGCAATATCCTGCCGCGGCCGGAATCGGTCAACTGGCGGAATAAATTTCCGACTGACGTTATTGCAGGAGGTATTGACCTGTGTATCATGCCTGTCGGCGATGCTTATTATTACTGGAACCATATAGGCCCGGAAAAAGCGCTGCGTCTGGCAGATGAACTGAACTGTAAACACCTTCTTCCCATTCATTATTCCACTTTCATATTGACGCCGCCTGAAAAAAGACCGGTCAGCACAAAAGAGCAGCTGCTCGAAGTGTTGAAAAAAACGGGGAAGATGGAGCTTGTCAGGTGTAACGATCTTCAGGGAGAACGTGTTTTTCCTGAACCCGGTGTCAGCTGTGTGCTACCTTGAGATATCGCTGCAGATATTCCAGCCGGGTAAATCTCTGATATAGCATTATCCATATCCATCTCGGCATCGGCTTCATCTTTGCAGGAAAACTGGGTTAAGATAGGTGTCAACACTGTTTCACAGGGCACGATCATCAACGTGATATCTATCCGTTCATCTATCCGTTCATCCATACCAGGACCACTTGCTGCCGTCATGTCATGGATTCTTCTGTCTGCTTTTATCGCCGGCCTTATCTCCGGCTGCGGTCAGGGTGATGGCGAATCGGTTACGGAGCTGCCGTTGGATGTGCAGGAATCTTCACCGCAAAGAGGCCCCGTTCCTGTTGCCTCACTGCTGCAAAAGATAAAGCAGCGCGGCAAACTCGTGGTACTGACCACCAACTACCCGACCACCTATTACTACGATCGTGACAATCAGCCCGCCGGACCTGAATATGACATGACGCAGTCTTTTGCCAGGTCACTGCAACTGGACGTCGAGTACAAAGTCTACGATTCCACCAGTGAGGTGATCCAGGCCTTGCGCCGTAATGAAGGTGACATCGCCGCCAGCGGTCTGACGGTTAACGACAGGCGGATGATAGAATTCGACTACGGGCCGAGCTATCAGGAAACGCAGGAATACCTGGTCTGTCACCGCAACCGCAAGCCGATCATGAGCAAGTCTGATCTGAAAGGGGTCGAGCTGGTGGTCGCCGCGGATAGCAATTATATCGAATCACTCAGTGAATACCCGGAACTGACATGGGTGGCCGATACGCATGTGAATACAGCGGCCTTGTTAAAAGAGGTGTCACTTAAGAAGGTCGAGTGCACCATCAGTGATTCAACCCTGTATGACATTGAACGCCGTTATTTTATCGAGATACAAAACAAATATACGCTGGCGAGAAAATCTGAACTGGCGTGGATGCTGAACAAAAACAGCGATCAGTTAAAACAGGCGATCAACGACTGGTTTGACAGCTATGAGAAAGAGGGAGATCTTGCCCAGGTGATGGACAAGTATTACGGCTATGTGGAGATATTTGATTATGTCGATACGCACAAGTTTCTCGCCAGGGTCAAAACCCGGCTGCCAGAATATAAAGACTTTTTTATCGATGCAGCGACAAAAAACGATATCGACCCCAGCCTGCTGGCGGCGCAGAGTTACCAGGAATCACACTGGAACAGGAAGGCTAAGAGCCCGACCGGGGTGAGGGGCATCATGATGCTGACTCAGCCGGTAGCAAAATCGTTAGGTGTTACTAATCGCCTGCATGCCAGACAGAACATCTATGCCGGGGCAAAATTTCACGCCAAGATGAAGAAGATGGTCGAACATGTCGACGAACCCGACCGGAGCTGGCTGGCACTGGCAGCCTATAATGTCGGTCGCGGACATTTTCGTGATGCCCAGGCACTGGCAAAAAAACTCGATAAAGACCCTGATCGCTGGAGCGAGATGAAACTGGTGCTGCCACTGTTAAGCGACAAGAAATACTATAAGGACCTGCGCTACGGTTACGCACGTGGCGGCGAACCAGTGATCTATGTTTCGAGGATCCGCAGCTATGATGAACTGCTGCATAAGCACTTTGGTGAAAAACTGGGTGAGATCGCTAAAAATGATGTTAGATAGTAGGGTTGCTGCTCAGCTGCACTTATAACTTAAAACTTATAACGTCACTTCTGTGTCCTTAAACCCCGGCCCGCTTTTCGATTTTTATCACGGTGAATTCTGCTGGTTTCAGCAGTGCGAAGCCGACGTTAACCACGACCCGCATATTATCTAGATCTGACTGCGTCATGGTGTCGCCCAGTCCGCAGTGGACAAAATAAGCTTCCTCGGCTTTAGCCCCCTGTAATGCTCCTGAGCGAAACAGCTCGAACAAAAAGTTCTCGATACTGCTTTTTAATGATGACCATAATCGTGGATCATTCGGTTCAAATATAACCCAGTCGGTTCCATTGTCGATGCTTTCTTTAATCATTATCGTCGTACGCCGTACGGCGATATAGCGCATATCGATACCCCTGGTATTCGCCAGTGTGCGTGCACCCCATAATACACGGCCAACCCTCAACCCCATATCCCGAATACAGTTGATGCCCGGCGGGCTGATCTCTTCCTGCACGTGACTATCTACCCTGAATCTGAGTGAAACACTGCCAGTAAGCTGTGCCTCGATGCCTGCTGGCGTCTTCCAGACACCACGCTGTTTATCGATCTTTGCCCACATGCCAGCCGCGATAGCAGAGGGCGCGAGATAGATTTTCTTGCTGATGGTAGGGTTTGCTGAAGAGCTGTATAAAGAATTGTTCATGCCGACCCACGGATAATAAAGAACCGAGTAACTCGATGCAGGTAACGCCATCCTCTCTACGTGGCGTGCATTCGTCAGCTCAGCATCTTTCGGCAGGTCGATAATGACGACGCTGCTCTGGGTGTCATCACAATGGGTGAGCGTTGCGCTGATGATCTCGTTACCCGAACCGTCAGCCGCCCATACTTGCCCGGGTAAGACAATAATACTCACATCCTGAACTTTGATAAGGCTGCGGTTATAAAAATCTCTAAAGTCAGATGGGGAGGGAGATGATTGAGAGCCGCCCTGCAAGGCGATGCCTTCAATATCGGTGGCTTGCGGGAGGGTAGAAGTATCGTCGATATCTGCACTGACAAGAGCAGACTGGCGGCTGAGTACATTACCGACGAAGTTTTCTGATGATGCCTGCAAAGAGAGTGATGCGTATTTCTCGTTGGCATAGAAAACACCGGTGTTATTCCTGGTGCCGATCTCCAGGTTGAAAACAGCACTTTCCTGATCGGTTTCGCTGATGCGAACATAGAGGCGATTACCCCAGGGGCCATCACCATTTGCCGTAATCCTCATACCGCCTAAAAGAACTGATGCTGTAGATGAATTGTTGGAGAGCGGGAACACGTAACATCGATCGCCCCCATTGAGAAAGAAGGCCTGAACAGCCAGTCCCATATCATCACCTGAAGATAAAACAGGGCCAAATCTGCCCAGGTAGTCTCGAAAGCTGGTAAATGCTGTGACCTTATCAGGGTCAAACCGGTCAGCAGCAAGGCTGTTCCGTTGCGTGATGCCGACAAAAGCCGTGGTAGAGGTGCTGGCCCTCTCAATGGCGTGAGCTTTCGACGTTATCTCTTCTATATAAACACCGGGCGCTAGATGTCTTGGCATTTTTATCTCCTTTCAGATTACCTCATAATAACTAACTACGTTTGAATTACCAGTCCTCATTTTCACCGGGCTGCCCAGGAGGATAGCGCGCGTTGCCTTATTGATTAGTCTGTCGTGCGATCTGGTCGGCGGGCATAGCGAACAAATGCTTCTCTAAAAACTGATTTGCAGCAATCATTGACCATAATTAAGTGAGATCTCCTCTAAAAATTATCATTTGCGATAATTAGTGCTACTATTTAACACACTATTAACATTAATGATAATAATATAAATTGCTTTTTATGCTAATTTTTTATAGAATTAGGCATCAATTATCACAAGAGATAATTTATGAATACCCAACTACACGAGTTAGTCATTGAAGCCCTTGATGCCGCTAAAGCACAAGGTTTGACCCAAAAAGACCTCGCGGAAATATCTTCGCTGGACGAGGTTGGTCTGTCACGTCTGAAAAAAGCCAATGATGCCAGGTTCAGCACACTGGAAGAGCTGGGCAAAAGTGTCGGCAAAAAACTTATCTGGGTCGACGATAAAACCAGTCTTCCCGAACTGGTAAGCAAAGGAAAACTTTTTTAGCGTCCGATAATGGGATTGGCATCAACAGAGCCGGGTAATAGAGCTGGCAATAGAGAACCAGATAATGAAAGATCGTAATGCTGTCATCTGGACACGTCTTGGTGCACAGCCCGTTAAAATGGGCACGCTGGTGGTCACCGATAAAGAAGCCCGCTTCAGTTATGAATCTGATTACGACAAAACAGGCCTGCGCGGTTTAGGACTGGTTTATCCCCCCGACGTTTTTACCAGCACCAACGTACGTCAGCGTACCGAGTATTTCGATTTCCACCCACCGATAAAATCACTGGTGCCTTCACGTGAAGAGCGCAACTTTCAACGTGCGCTGTTATTAAAATATCTCGAAAAAATCAATGTGAAACCGGAGCCGGGTTTTGATACCGACTGGAACATCCTTATCCATGCAGGGCATGGTGCTATCGGACATATCGATGTGTTCGAAAGTGATGAAGCGGCAAATCAGTGGTACTCAACACCCTCAAAAAAAGGACTGGTCGAACTGGATGACAAGTTCGGTTTCAGTCTGAAAGAGTTCATGACATGGTTCGACGGTGATGCCGAACTGCTCATCGACATCCTGGGCCCGACGCCTACAGTAGGCGGAGCGATCCCCAAGCTGCCACTATCGATAGACCGTAACGGCTGGGATGGCCGCATCGGCCTGCCGACCCGGTTCGGCGATACCGGCCGCACCGACATCTTGCTCAAACTGGAAAACAGCGCGCAGTATCCCGGCATCATCGAACTTGAGACGCTGGGCCTGGATATTCACCGGGCAGCCGGTTTCGACGTGCCGCGTTACTGGCCGGTAAGAGTAAAAGATCTGAATGCACTGGCCATAGAGCGTTTTGACCGGGCCGAAAACGGCAGCACCGTCTTTATGGAATCCATCTACTCGGTACTGGCTTCTGGTAATGACCAGATAACCAACCACTACAGCACCACCTATGATCACATCGGTGCGGCGATAGACAGCCCGGCCATACAGATAATCACGGATCGTAAAGCAGCTAAAAAACATCTGTTAGATCGACTGATACTGGCCATGCTGACCGGTAACGGTGACCTGCACCTGGAAAACCTGTCCATCATCGAGCAGCAGGGCAAACTGGGCTTCAGTCCGGTCTATGATCCGGCACCGATGCGTGCATACTCGATCCATAATGCATTGTTTCCAACAGGTATGGGTTTTGGTGATTATGGTGATGAGGTCAACGGCGAGTCCATCGGTTTTAAAAATGCCTATAAGCGTTTCAGAAAAAACCTGGGTATCAGCAAAACAACAATGCAGAACTCGATCGAACACCTGTTAACAGTAACGGATGATTATGCAAAAAGGATCGATACGCTGGAAACACTGCCTGCCGAGAATAAAGCAAACCTGATCAAGATCCATCAGGATATTCGTCGGAAGTTTGAGGGGTTTTGAGAGCATTAGACTTTCAAC
>JADFWE010000124.1 GCA_015222915.1 Pseudomonadota bacterium
AAAAAAACAACAATCTCGCAGAGACGCAGAGAACGCTAAGGAAAGCCTTTGATCATATGGTGTCATCCTGAGCGTAGCAGAGCGAAGTCGAAGGATCTTAAATACTTACACGCTATGCCTGTAGCAAGATTCTTCGGCCACCGCTCAGGATGACAGCGTTTCTCAGGCAGTATATTTTTGCGTTTATTCGCGTCCTTTGCGGCCAAACGTTTTTAATGTTCCAGAAGTCCGCTTAGTGCGGCGAATTCAACTGGTCGATGCAACACTTTATTCTTAATAAAAAAGAAGGCGTGTTGTTTACTGCGCCTGTTACACGATAAACAAGATAAAACCCTGCATCCCGGCACCTCTGCGGTAAAAGATTTTTGATTTTTTTACGTCGGCTCCTGGCCTGACTCAGTCAATCGTCTGTCGTAATCCATCAGGCTTCCAGGCGGGCGCGATCACATTGGGCATCTCTGACCGGTTCAGCAGGCGTGCAGGTGAGAGGGTCAGCTCTCCATATCGTTCATTGATATTATCCATCGCGGCATTTAACTGCTGACGCAATTTGTTATCTTCTGAGGAGCTGAACAAGTCCATCTGCATGGCAGCAGGTCGCGGGTCGAGAGCAGTGACCTGTATCTGGTGGATGCCTTCACCCTGCCAGCACAGGTCAAGCACTAAACATCCCAGACGGTAAATCTGCTGCTGGTCATTGCTAAAATCGCCCAGCCTGCTCTTGCAGCCTAACCAGCCGGTATCAGCGCGCAGGCCTATCCAGTAGGTTTTTGCCTGCATATCGTGGCGGCGCATGCGGGTACCGACCTTGCTGCACATATGTTGCAGGTAGGTAAGCAGGACACCTCGGTCACGGGTATCGGGCGGCATCACTTTGCCGTGACCGATGGATTTTGGCGCAGCGACATCGGGATGCAGCGGATCGGGGTCGGCACCCTGACACATATACCAGATACGACGACCGAGGTTGCCGAAACGGCGAGACAGCACACTGATAGGAAGTTTTTCCATATCACCGCAAACATATACACCATGTGAAGCAAGAAAGCTGCCGATACCTCTGGCGATACCGCAGAGCTCGGTCACCGGTACCTGCTGCAGCGAAGACTTTGCCTGCCATGGCGCAATCACGGTGAAACCGTCCGGTTTATTGAGTTTGGCAGCATACTTGGCGGTGGTCTTGTCACCGCTGAGCCCAAGCGAGCACAGCAAGCCCGATGCTTCATATACGGCCTGCTTCAATTTTCTGGCAGCCCGTTCGGGTGAGCCATAGAGTTTCTGGCAACTGGTGATATCGATAAAGGCTTCATCGACGGAGAACACTTCGATATCGGGGCATACGCTGACCAGTGAATGCATGATATTGCGCGAGACCTTTGCATAGACTTTGGGGCGAGCAGGACGCTGCAACAGTTGCGGGCAAAGCCGCAATGCTTCTCTGACACGCATACCGGTGCGGATACCGAAAGCCCGTGCTTCGTAAGAACTGGTAATGATGCAGCTGCCGCGCATGCCATTGGTGATAGCCACCGGCTGGCCCAGCAGGGAAGGAAAATCACGCTGTTCGACCGATGCAAAAAAAGCATTCATATCGATAAGCGCGATGGCGCGTTGCCAGTGGTGAGGATCAGTCATCAGCCGGCAGTTAAAAGCAAAAAAGATTTACAGGAATCATCATAATTTTTTAAAACATTACTGCCAGTTACCCGCTTTGTTCTAATACTTTCTCAGCTGCCCGATCAGTACGCCCTGAATCCGTACCCGGTCAGCTTCATACACCATCTCTTTCATCTCTTTATTGGCGGGTATCAGTTTGATGTAGCGGCCCTTGTGGCTGCGTTTAAAACGTTTGAGCGTGGTCTCGGTCTCATCGATAAGGGCGACCACTATATCGCCATCATCAGCTGTCTCGCGAAATTCGATAATGACCGTATCGCCGTCCATAATGCCGGCTTCGATCATGGAGTCGCCCTGTACCCGCACCGCAAAATTGTTGTGCCCGAAAAAATCCCGCAGGTCGATCTGGTCTTCGCCGGGGATGGCTTCGATGGGCCTGCCCGCAGCGATCCTGCCCAGCATAGGCAAGATGGACTCCGCGCGTTGCGGGTTTGGCTTTAGCAGCTTGATCCCACGGTGCCGGCCTTCGTCCGTGCTGATAAAACCAGCCTCGATCAATGCCTGTACATAACGATGCGCAACACCGCGCGAACGGATGCCGATGCCTTCGGCGATCTCCTGAAGTTTGGGGGCGACAGTGTGCCTGGCGATATAGCGCTCGATAAAATCGAGGGTAAGCCGTTGTTTATCGGTAAGTGGTAAAGCGTCAATCATTAATAGTTCTCAAAACGTTCTCACGATGAGAATATTGTAAAAGAACAGCACGGGTCGAAGCAAGTGTTTTTTGTTTAAAATACGTGGCGGGATCAGGGATGAACTTTGGAAGTAACAGCTAACGACACAAAGCAGACCTTAAAAGCGTTTAAAACAATATTGCTCGCGCAGAGCCGCAAAGATAAAAACATTGTTTTAATGTGTCATTGCGATATGTCCATGGATGGACGGTATTAGAGTAATGCAGGAGCAATTACCGAG
>JADFWE010000014.1 GCA_015222915.1 Pseudomonadota bacterium
CTCTGGGAGAGAACAACCCGACCAAAGGCGAGAAAACTGACCATCACCATCATCGGCGAATAGTGCGCCGTCCACCGTCATGTGACGGCTAGAAAGAGAAGTTAGCAGTCGTCAGTTGGCAGTTAAAAACAAAAGCGCTTAAAAAACACAGGCTATATGGGACAGACGATGTTTTCTGCTTTTTCTGCAAACTGACGACTGCCAACTTCTCTTTATGTGTCGAAAGCACAACCTCAAGCAACGGCATTACGGACACGCCCCTGTTGAAACGCTTTTATATTTTTCGCTATCTCATCGACCAGCCGTTGCCGTGCCTGCCTGCTGGCCCAGGCTGTATGCGGGGTTATGATCAGATTGGGTAACTTCTGAGCAAGCAGGAAATAGTCCTCTGCCGGCGGCTCGTGCTCCAGCACATCCAGCCCGGCGCCTGCCAGCCTGTCTTTCTGCAGCGCTTCCAGCAGTGCTTTTTCATCGACCAGACCGCCGCGCGCGGTATTGATCAGCAGTGCATCCGGTCTCATCAACGCCAGCTCTGCTTCGCCGATGAGGAACCGGGTGTCGTCTGTCAACGGACAGTGCAGGCTCAAGACATCCAGTTGCGGCAACAGTTCATGCAGGTCTATCCTGCCTTCCCGGCCATCCTCTTTACCGCTCTTTGCCAACAGCACCTTCATACCAAAAGCTTCAGCCACGCTGGCCACTGCCCGGCCGAGTTCACCATAGCCAACGATACCCAGCGTCAGCCCCTGCAATTCCCGTATCGGATGATCCAGCAGACAGAAGAATTCACTGCGGCTCCAACGACCGCTTTCAACATCGGCCTGATACTGAGACAAACGTGTGGTCAGCGATAGCAGTAATGCAAAGACATGCTGCACTACTGCCGGTGTGGCGTAGCGGCGAACATTGCATACAGCAATGCCACGCTCTTTTGCCGCGCTCAGATCGATATTATTAACGCCGGTGGCTGCAGCACAAATTAGTTTGAGATTTTTAGCCGAAGCGAGAACTCGCTCATCGAGCACGACTTTATTAACCACCGCGACATCTGCCTCAGCAATCGCCGAGGCGACACTGTCAGCTTCGGTATTGCCGTAAAACTGCCAGCGATCAACCGAGGCATGCAGATTAGACACATCCAGATCGTCGGGATGTATCGATGCATAATCCAGAAAGACAGCGCTGATCATATCCATAGTGTCGTATTCACTAGTGTCCAGGACAAATAATATAATTCATTCTTTCTCGCAAAGATCGCCAGGGAAAACAATGACTTCTCTGCGCGCTTCGCGCCTTTGCGAGAGCAATTGTTTTTTGATGCTTTTAGATGTGCCTTAAGGGCACCTCTATTAATTGATTGCGCCCTCTGCGTGCCCTTAAGTTAATAAACAGCTACTCATCTGTAACATCTGGACAAAATCAGGCTTCAGTCATCTCGAAATCGTCTTTACCGGCACCGCAGTCCGGGCATTCCCAGTCATCCGGCACATCTTCCCAGCGTGTACCGGGCGCCAGACCGTGTTCTTCATCTCCCAGCTCTTCGTTATAAACGTAGCCGCACACGATGCAGGTTAAAATTTTATATGACATACTTACCTCCGATAGATGAAGAAGCCATTCTACATAGTCTGGTCTACACAGTCTCGAATACGTTAGAATACCGTCCGTTATTAAGGTTAAAGTACTCCCGCCATTGGCAGACATTACAGGTAACACCTACAGAAAAAACAGGGCAGAAAAATTATGACGATAAAAAACCCACCTGTTGTTTTATGCTTCTCCGGCGCTGACCCTACCGGTGGGGCCGGCATACAGGCCGATATCGAAACTCTGTGCAGCCATGGCTGCGTCGCCACCTCGGTAATCACCGCCGCTACCGTGCAGGATACCGTCGATGTCAAATCGTTCGCACCCATGCCTTCTGAAATCGTCATCGAGCAGGCACGCGCGATCCTCGAGGACATGCCGGTCGATGCGATCAAGATCGGCATGGTCGGCAGCGCCGAGATCGCCATGGCGATCCATTCCATCATCACCGACTACCCGGACATCCCGGTGATCTACGACCCGGTGTTCAGCACCGAGACCGATGGTGCACTGAGCACCGAGGATCTGGTCGATACCGTACGTACGCTATTATTGCCACTGACCAAAGTACTGACACCGAATATCCATGAAGTGCACGCGCTCTCACCCGGCTCAGACACACCTAACGCAGCGGCCATGGGCTTACTGGAAACCGATGTCGAATACATATTACTCACCGGCACTCACGGCAAGACCATCGATGTGGTGCATACCCTGTTCAGCAACAATCGCGAACTAGAAACCTTCCATAATGAACGTCTGCCGCATAAATACCACGGCTCAGGCTGCACCCTGGCTTCCAGCATCGCTGCCCAGATAGCCCTGGGACAGGATGTGCTCGGCGCGGTCAGGCAAGCTCTGGAATATACTCATAAAACACTGGTCAATGCCAACCGGATAGGCATGGGGCAATATCACCCCAACCGTTTTTTCTGGGACAGCAAGTGACCGGAAAAGATCGGCATAAAGAAAAACTCAAGGGACTCTACGCAATAACTGATGAAAATCTTATCACTGAAAACAATTTCAGTGAGGCTGTAGAATCTGCCCTGCGGGGCGGCTGCCGGATAATCCAGTACCGGGACAAGTCCACAGATCACGATAAGAGACTGCAACAGGCAGCGCGCCTGCAATCACTGTGCATGAGGTATCAGGCCACCTGTATCATCAATGATGATATAGCGCTCGCCAAAACAGTCGGAGCAGACGGCGTACACCTGGGGAAAGATGATGTCTCGATCTCGCAGGCCAGAAAACTGCTCGGTGAAAACAGCATTATCGGCATCTCATGTTACAACGATCTGGATCTTGCGATAGCTGCTGAAAGAAACAAGGCTGACTACGTCGCTTTTGGTGCGATGTTTTCATCACCGACAAAACCCCAGGCAAAAAGCACCAGTCCTGCGCTGATCGCCCGTGCTAAAAAACGACTGGCCATACCCGTATGCGCCATCGGCGGCATCACTGAAGATAACATACGACAGCTAGTGACCCAGCAAACCGACATGGCTGCCGTTATCAGCAGCCTGTTCAGCAGTAGCGATATAGAACAAACCGCAAGGCTCCTCAGCCAGTATTTCGATTGATCACCATGAACGCACACCGATGGCTGACAACTTTCATATCCATAACCTTGTTTAGCACCTGTTACGCATCACCCCTGCTCGCTGCAGAAACCGAAAACATCAGCACCGACACAGAACAGACTGATACCAGCGTTACCGTAGCCACACCGCAACCACCATTGATCGATCAAC
>JADFWE010000125.1 GCA_015222915.1 Pseudomonadota bacterium
GCGGCAATCTCTATCAGGCGACTGTGCTATCTATGAGAGATTGCTTCGTTCCTCGCAATGACACATTAAAACAAGGTTTTTATCTTCGCGTCTTTGCGGCTCTGCGCGAGAAATTTTGTTTTTGCTTAATGTCCGCTTCTATCCGGTAGCTGTCATTGAACGTTAGAGAATCTCTGCGTGACTTGCAGACATATGCGACAGTGAGGCTTACAGGGTGTATATTCTGAAAAAAATCTGGTGAGATGAGGTGATAATGAACCAGTGGCAGGAAATTTCTGAACATATTAAAAACAGCACCGGTTTGCCGTTTTCAGTCAAGCAGCAACGAGTGATTGGAGGGGGCAGTATTAATGTCGCTTACCTGCTGATCGCTGAGAATGGCGTGCAGTACTTCGTCAAGGTAAACAGTGCCGGCCGTGAAGGTATGTTTGCCGCTGAGGCCAGGGGGCTACAGGCGCTCGCCTCTGCTGGGGCGATAAAGGTTCCTCAGCCTGTGTGTTACGGCGATGACGGCAGGCAGAGTTATATCGTGCTCGAGCATCTTGAGATGCACGGCGCTGCTGATCAGCGTGTTCTGGGTGTGCAGCTGGCGGCTATGCATAAAGTGACGGCAGAGCACTATGGCTGGGATATCGACAATACCATCGGTGCTACGTTTCAGCCAAATAAACAAAGCGATGACTGGTTAGATTTCTGGTCGCATCAGCGCCTGGGTTTTCAGTTGCAGCTGGCGGCCAAAAACGGTTATGGCGGTGAACTGCAATCGCTGGGCGAAAAGCTGTTGCTTGAGATGCCCAAACTTTTTAGCCGTCATGATGTAAGCGCTTCGATGCTGCACGGCGATCTGTGGGGTGGCAATGTCGCTGGCCTGCAGGACGGCACACCTGTTATCTTCGACCCTGCATTTTATTATGGTGATCGGGAAGCTGATATCGCAATGACCTATGTGTTCGGTGGGTTCACGCAGGATTTTTATGCGAGCTATCAGGATGTCTACCCGCTGGATGATGGTTTTGCCGTACGTAAAACCTTTTACAATATCTATCACATTATCAATCACCTGAACCTGTTCGGCGGTGGTTACCATGATCAGGCCATCCGTATGTTGCAGCAGGTGCTGGCAGAGATCGGCTAGCAGCCTCTATTGTCACCCCGGTAACTTTGCTGCATGACGAAAAAAATATAGCGGAATTGTCGGATAGAGAGGGGGTGCGACTGTGGAGGATGATGGCTCTCTGGCTTTTTTCCTGCCGCTCGGCTTTTTTCTATAGATCGTGTCATTTGCTATAATCTGCGCCCTTCCGGGAGAATCAAGCTGGTTTCTCAGCGATATCGATGAGAATGATTTTGACGGATTCAGAATATGTATTTACCCGGAGTGGCCATGCGTGTCGTACAAATAAAATTATTGATCTTATCAGCGATCCTGTCGGTATCGTCGATGCAATCAGCACGCGCTGCTGAAAAAGAAGTGAAAAATGCCAGCCATGATGAGCACCACGTTCATGCCGGTCATTCGGGTCATGATCATACCCGGCCAGACAGTCATGCACCGATAGGGGTGTCAGGCGACCATCTGATGCGAAAAGGTGAGATCATGTTGAGTTACCGCTACATGTCGATGGCCATGGATGGCAATCGTATCGGCACCGATAGCGTATCAACGCCGCTTGCCGGTTATATGGTCAGCCCGCTATCGATGGATATGGAGATGCATATGCTCGGTGGTATGTACGCCGTATCCGACAAGCTTACGCTGATGGCCATGCTTCCCTATACATCGATATCGATGGATCACCGCGTGAATATGAGTGGCGCTGAGTTCACCACGGAGTCAGGCGGCATCGGTGATATCAGGCTGGCTTCAACCTATGGGCTGTATGCAGAGCCCGGCACTGATCTCCTGTTTAACTTTGCGATAAACATTCCTACCGGCTCGATCGATGAAGAAGATAACACTACGGGCAGTAGTGAGGTGCATCTGCCTTACCCGATGCAGCTCGGTTCCGGTAC
>JADFWE010000126.1 GCA_015222915.1 Pseudomonadota bacterium
ATATCTATGTCTAACGTATCTATGCGTCTGATGCTTGAAGCAGGCGTGCATTTTGGTCACCAAACCCGTTTCTGGAACCCACAGATGTCTGAGTACATTTTCGGTTCACGCAACAAAATTCACATCATCAACCTGGAAAAAACCCTGCCGCTGTACAACGATGCAGTTAATGCTATCGGCAAGATCGCAGCTAACCGCGGTTCTATCCTGTTTGTTGGTACAAAACGTGCTGCTCGCCAGATCATCTCTGAAGAAGCCAGACGTTGTTCCATGCCTTTCGTAAGCCACCGCTGGTTAGGCGGCATGCTGACGAACTACAAGACTATCCGTCAATCTATCTCTCGCTTGAAAGAGCTGGAAGAGATGTCAGAGAACGGTGGTTTTGACCGTCTTAACAAGAAAGAGCAGCTGATGCTGACTCGTGAGATGGTCAAGAAAGAAAAGGTTCTTGGTGGTATTAAAGACATGAAAGGTCTGCCTAGTGCGCTTTTCGTTGTCGATGTCGGTAATGAAGATATCGCTGTTAAAGAAGCAAACACTTTAGGTATTCCAGTGTTCGGTGTCGTTGATTCAAACCATTCACCAGACGGTATCGATTACGTTATCCCGGGTAATGATGATGCCATCAAAGCCATCCAGCTGTACGCACAGGGTATCGCCGATGCCGTTATCGAAGGTCGTGCATCTGCTGTCATACAGCGTAATGACGAAGCTGCAAAACCTGAGCCTGCTAAAAAGGCGGCACCCAAGAAAGCTGCACCCAAACGTAAAGAAGAAGCGCCTGTCGCAGAGGCACCCGTAGAAGCTGCTACCGAAACAGCTGCAGAAGCGGCAGCAGAAGTGGCTGAAGCACCAGCCGAAGTGGTTGCAGAAGAAGCGGCTACCGAAGCGGCAGTAGAAGCAGCACCTAAGAAGAAAGCAGCCGTTAAGAAGAAAGCCGCCGTTAAGAAAAAAGCAGCCGTTAAAAAGAAAGCTGCGGTAAAGAAAAAAGCAGCGCCTAAGAAAAAAGCGGTTGCTAAAGACGAAGAGTAAGGTTTGATACTGACCATCATCCGGTATCCCCGCGATATTCTCGGGTGATGGCTGTTTCGAAACCTTAACGATAAACAATATTCAAGATCAAATTTTAGGAGATACTGTGATGCAAATTACAGCTTCAATGGTAAAAGAACTGCGTGAACGTACAGGTTCAGGCATGATGGAATGTAAGAAAGCGCTGCAGGAAGCAGAAGGTAATATCGATACTGCTATCGAAAATATGCGCAAATCAGGCATGGCAAAAGCAGACAAAAAATCAGGCCGCGTTGCTGCAGAAGGCCGCGTTGTTATCGAGATCAGCGAAGATGGAAAATCTGCTGCTGTAGTCGAAGTTAACTGTGAAACAGATTTTGTTTCCGGTGGCGATGATTTCCTTTCGTTCGTTACTGCAATTGCCAAAACAGCACTGAAGAACCAGCCTGCTGATATTGCTGCGTTGTCTGAGATGACTCTGGACGGCAGTGATGTAACTATCGAACAAGCGCGCAAAGAAAAGATTGCCAAGATCGGTGAGAACATGCAGCTTCGTCGTTTTGAGCTGCTGACTTCAGATGGCGGTCAGTTCGGTAGCTACCTGCACGGTGCCCGTATGGGTGTACTGGTCGATATGACTGGTGGTGATGAAGCGCTGATTAAAGATATTGCTATGCACATCGCGGCCAGCAATCCGTTGTGTGTCAGCGAAGCTGATGTCCCGACAGAAGTACTGGAAAAAGAAAAAGACATATTACGCGCACAGGCACTGGAAAGTGGTAAACCAGCCGATATCGTCGAGAAGATGCTGACTGGTCGTATCCGCAAATACCTTGCCGAGATTACTCTGCTCGGCCAGTCATTCGTAAAAGACCCTGACAAAACTATCGAAACCCTGCTGTCTGATGCCGGTGCTACGGTAAACGCTTTTGTCCGATATGAAGTAGGTGAAGGTATCGAGAAGAAACAGGAAGATTTTGCGGCTGAAGTTATGGCCCAGGTCAACGGCTAAGGTTCTTTAACGCTTAAAAGGACAAGCCATGAGTAAATGCCTGACGATATTGAAGATAGTTTATCAAGGTGTTTCTTACTAATAAAAAACCGGGGGAACGCTCCCGGTTTTTTGTGTGTATAGCATTATTTTTGACCGTCTTTCCAGTAATATACCCGGTAGCTGAATACAGCATAATTAAAGTAGACTAATTAAAGCTGCTCAATTAAAGCAGCCTGATTTAAACAGCATAGTAAATGCAGCGAGTAAAAGATGACATCAAGCAACACCGACTATAAACGCGTATTATTAAAATTAAGCGGTGAAGCGCTAATGGCCGATCAGGATTACGGTATCGATACCGATATGCTGGCCCGGGTTGCTGGAGAGATTGCTGAGGTCGTCAACATGGGTGTCGAAGTGGCACTGGTGATCGGCGGCGGTAATATCTTCCGTGGCGCCGGGCTGGTGCAGTCGGGCATCGATCGCGTTACCGGTGATCACATGGGCATGCTGGCGACGGTGATGAACAGCCTGGCGATGCAGGATGCGCTGGAGAAGCAGGGCATGCAGTGCCGGGTGATGTCAGCGATAAAGATCAACCGTATGTGTGAAGAGTATGTGCAGCGCAGGGCGATCAGGCATCTTGAAAAAGGCCGTGTCGTTATCTTCGCTGCAGGTATCGGCAACCCGTTCTTCACCACCGATACTGCCGGCTGTCTGCGTGCGATAGAGATCGGCGCTGACAGCGTATTAAAAGCGACCAAGGTCGACGGTGTATATGATTCAGATCCGGCGAAAAATCCGGATGCGGTGCGTTATGAGACATTGAGCTTCGATGAAGTGCTGGATAAAAATCTGCAGGTGATGGACGCAACAGCGATCGTGTTATGCCGCGACAATAACCTGCCTTTGCGCATCTTTAACTTAAACGATGTCGGCTCACTACCGGCAGCGATGAAAGACCGTACAATCGGTACCACTGTAATAATGGGGGACAAGTAAGTGATCAATGAAATTCTTGCAGACGCAGAGACCCGTATGGGCAAAAGTGTTGATTCATTACGTTCTGAATTAACCAAGATCAGAACCGGGCGCGCACATCCAAGCCTGCTCGATCAGATCTCGGTCGACTATTACGGCACGGAGACACCAATCAATCAGGTAGCGAATGTTACCGTCGAAGACTCCAGAACACTGGCGGTAGCACCGTGGGAGAAACCGATGATAGCTGTTGTCGAAAAAGCCATCATCAATTCCGGTCTGGGGCTTAACCCGTCGACTGCTGGTAACCTTATCCGCATCCCGATGCCGCCGCTGACAGAAGAGCGTCGTCGTGAGCTGGTGAAAGTGGTCAAAAACGAAGGTGAGAACGCCAAGATAGCGGTACGTAATATCCGCCGTGATGCAAACAATGATTTTAAAGAGCTGTTGAAAGAGAAAGAGGTCTCGGAAGACGAGAGCCGTGGCGCAGAAGACAGTGTACAGAAGTTGACGGACAAATTCGTTCGCAGCATCGATGAAGTGATCACGGTCAAAGAAAAAGAGCTGATGGAAATCTAGTACTATTAGGGAAGCGCTGATTAAGTC
>JADFWE010000127.1 GCA_015222915.1 Pseudomonadota bacterium
ATGCGCAAACAGGGTTTTGGCCGTATCATCCAGAACAGCTCGGTGCTGGGTTTTGTCTGCATGCCTTTTCGCGGCGCCTATAATGCCAGTAAATATGCTATCGAAGGTTTAAGCGATACATTACGTCTGGAACTGAAAGACACCAATATTCATATCAGTCTGATCGAGCCCGGCCCGATCACCAGTCGATTTCGCGCCAATGCCGTAATAGCGCTGCAGCAGCACATCGATATCGAGAACAGCGTGCATCGGAAAAAATATATGGGCGTACTGGAACGCTTAAATAAAGAAGGGCCCGCCGTGCCATTTACCCTGCCGCCAGAAGCCGTCTTAAAACGGGTGATCCACGCACTGGAAGCTAAACGACCGAAACCGCGTTATTACGTTACCCTGCCAACCTATCTATTTGCCTTTCTCAAAAGGATACTCAGCCATCGCCAGCTGGACTGCCTGCTGGCTAAAGCTGGAAATGACGACAAGCAATAATCGCTTTGTAGAAAGGTAGCGAATCTCTATTAATTCACCTTAATATTGCAAAAACGCTGATTTTTTAGGCTATTATTCAATTTAGACACTGTTTAAATAATAATCACAAAAAATCGCGCTAACAGGGAACACTTCATCGGGACATGAGCAAAGACCCCATAAAACTTACCGTCGGCCTGGGTTTCGCTGGCGTACTCGCTCTCATGGGGCTGGTCAGTTTCATTTCTCTGTCTCAGATGAATACCATCACTCGGGAAATGAGCGAACTGCTCAACGTCACCAATACTAAAATTTCTGCCGCCAATACCATGCGCGACAGCATACGTTTACGTGGTGACACGCTCCACAACATGCACCTGACCGATGACTACATCGAGCGTGACGAGTACCGGCTGGAGTTAGCTGAGCACGGACTTCAATACAAGGCCGCACGGGATCTTCTCTACTCATTCCCGATGAGCGCACGCGAAGCAAAACTGCTCGACCGGTTAATGACACAGACTCGCACCGCTAAAGCACTGAATGATACGGCGGCTGACAACCTGCTCTCTGACTTACCAGTAGAAACCATTCGAAACGATCTACGCCTTGCAAACAAAGCCAGGCTAGACATGATAGCGGGATTGAACGAACTTGTTTCATTACAGGATAAAATATCACGTTCCACCATCCGTGAATCAAAAGCCTATCAAAAGATCATCAGTGACATTATTTTATTTCTCTCGCTGGCTGCATTTTTCATCGCAATATATATCGCACAACTGGTCATCCGGGAGACTTCAAAGAAAAACTCCGAAATTCATTTTCAGGCAACACACGATGAACTGACCAAACTGGTCAACCGCAAAGAGTTCAACCACCGCCTGACAGAAGCTTTTAAAACAGCGACAGATAACAATGAGAATCACGCTCTATGTTTCCTTGATCTCGACAAGTTTAAATCGATCAATGATAACTGCGGTCATAAGGCCGGTGATGAGTTATTGATCCAGCTGACCAGGGTCATCAAAAACCACATCCGTAGCCATGACACCCTCGCCCGTATCGGCGGCGATGAGTTTGGCTTACTGCTCGAAGGCTGCTCTCTGGAAAAAGCCGTTGAGATTTCAGAAGGCATCATCAGCCTGGTAAAAAATTATGAATTCAACTGGCAACATAAAAAATTCCATGTCGGTGTAAGTATCGGCCTGGTGATGATCGACCATGAGACACAGGATGTAGAGACCGCCCTGTCACAGGCGGACATCGCCTGTTATGCAGCAAAAGATATGGGGCGCAACCAGGTACACGTTCACGGCCTGGATGATGAGCGCGTCAGAAAGATACACAAGGAACTAAGCTGGGTCGCAGACATAAATAAAACTTCATGTGAAAATCGTTTCTCGTTATACTTGCAGTCGATCGAGAATCTTCAGAACGAGCAGAACGCTACCATGTACGAAGTTCTGCTGCGCTTGAACGACGACGAAGGCACACTGATATCACCGGGCAATTATATCCCTGCTGCAGAGCGCTTCAGTCTGATGAAGGATGTCGACTACTGGGTTATCAAACAGACCTTCAAACAGCTATCCAGGCTGTATAAGAACCATACAAACTGTGATATCTGTTTATTTATTAACATCTCAGCCAACTCACTGACCAACAACCAGTTTGCTGATTTTGTTATAGAACAATATAAAAAATACAATATTTCTCCTAACGCTGTCTGCCTGGAAATAGCAGAGAACAAAGCAATGAAAAATATTAACCAGACTGCAGATATAATCTCTGCACTGCGAAAATATGATATTAAATTTGCACTCGATGATTTTGGTGCAGGCATCTCTTCTTTTTCATCTTTAAAAAATCTACCTGTCGATTATCTGAAGATAGATGGCGACATCATCAAAAACATCTC
>JADFWE010000128.1 GCA_015222915.1 Pseudomonadota bacterium
GCCGCAGGAACGATCGCCCAGATAGCGTTGCTCATCGAACGCCTCCGCAGATGAACGCAGACGAATGCAGATGAGCAATATAGTCAGTGCAAGATAACATTAGCAAAACAGCAATTCTGAGAGTTTATTCACACAGCACTCTTATGTATTTCTTCTGAGTCGTTGCAGCACATCACTATGACCTGGTCAGCGTTTGCTCGCAGATGGCTCATCATTTTTCTCAGGTTTTATCACCTGGTAATAGATCTCGCCTTCCTTGATCATACCCATCTCGCTGCGGGCACGCTCTTCGATCGCATCCAGACCTTTTTTAAGATCCTTCACCTCGGCATCGAGGGAGGCATTGCGCTCCTGCAGCTGCCCGACTTCCGCCTTCACTTCGCTGACCTCTTGCTGCAGTTCGATAACTTCGGGGATGCCACCATCCTGCAGCCATATTTTATATTGCAGCCAGATCAGTAGAAACAGCAGGACAAGAGCGATTATCTTCACTGATAAAATATACCTGAAAAAAGATATCCGCGGCTAGTCCGTCAGCAGGAAACAGCTTAACTCAGGTGTTTAAATGCTGATCTTCCGACGTAAACAGCATCGCTACCCAGTGCTTCTTCGATACGCAGCAACTGGTTGTATTTAGCGATGCGATCGGAGCGTGACAGCGAACCGGTCTTGATCTGTCCGGCATTGGTCGCTACGCACAGGTCGGCGATCGTGCTGTCTTCGGTCTCACCTGAACGATGTGAGATAACAGCGGTGTAACCGGCATCGTGGGCCATGTTGATGGCATTTAATGTTTCGCTCAGGGTACCGATCTGATTGAACTTGATGAGGATTGAGTTAGCGATATTTTTATCGATGCCCTCTTTCAGGATAGCAGTATTGGTCACGAACAGATCATCACCGACCAGCTGTACCTTGTCACCCAGTTTCTGTGTCATGTATGCCCAGCCTTCCCAGTCACCTTCATCGAGGCCGTCCTCGACACTGATGATCGGATACTGGTCACACCAGCCGGCCAGGTAATCGGTAAATTCCTGTGAGTTAAAACTTTTACCTTCCGAGCCAAGGGTGTAAATACCGTCTTTATAGAATTCAGAACTGGCGGCATCCAGACCGAGATAGATATCTTCACCGGCTTTGAAACCGGCCTTACCGATCGCTTCAAGGATCACTTCGATGGCTTCTTCGTTTGAAGAGAGGTTCGGCGCAAAACCGCCTTCATCACCGACCGTCGTGGTCATGCCCCGGCCATGTAATACAGAACGTAAAGTATGGAATACTTCTGCACCGTAGCGTAAGGCTTCCTTAAAGGTGGGCGCACCGACGGGCAGTATCATGAATTCCTGCAGGTCAACACTGTTGTCCGCATGTTCGCCGCCATTGATGATGTTCATCATAGGAACTGGCATGGTATAGCTGCCATTGCCCAGGTGTTCATACAGAGCCTGGTTATTTTCCTTCGCCGCAGCATGTGATGCTGCCAGTGAAACGGCCAGCAATGCATTTGCGCCCAGGCGCTCTTTGGTTGCGGTACCATCCAGCTCGATCATCTTATCGTCAAGCGCAGTCTGTTCCTGACCTTCCATACCCACGAGAGCATCACTGATCTCGCCGTTAACGTTATTAACCGCTTTAGTGACACCTTTACCCATGTAACGCGATTTGTCGCCATCACGCAGCTCCAGCGCTTCACGAACACCGGTCGAAGCACCTGACGGCACCGCCGCGCGGCCAAAAGCACCGCTTTCGAGTGTAATCTCTGCTTCTAACGTAGGGTTACCGCGTGAATCTAAAATTTCGCGAGCATGTATTTTTGTAATATTGGACATTTTCGTTCCTTAACTTAAATAATATTTTTAAAATCAGACTGGAGGTGCGGATGAATTCGCACCTACATGGTTAACTCGTGCATCGTATTGCTTTTAACGGTGGCATCGATCTGTATCAATACCGCTAATAATGATTCCATCTGCTGCAGCGGCCAGGCGTTCGGACCATCGCTTAGAGCACTGGCCGGGTCAGGGTGTGTCTCCATAAACAGGCCGGAGATACCTGCAGCCACGGCGGCACGTGCCAATACCGGGATATGTTCACGCTGACCGCCGGAGGAAGTGCCCTGCCCGCCAGGCAGTTGCACAGAATGGGTACCGTCATAAACCACCGGGCAGTTGCTCTCGCGCATGATAGCCAGCGAACGCATATCCGATACCAGATTATTATAACCAAAGGATACACCACGTTCGCAGGCCATGATGTTTTCATTACCGGTGGAACGTGCCTTATCGATAACGTTCTTCATGTCACCCGGCGCCAGAAACTGGCCTTTTTTAATATTTACCGGTTTTCCGGTAGCCGCGACCTTCAATATGAAATTCGTCTGACGACACAGGAATGCAGGGGTCTGCAGCACATCGACCACACTGGCGACTTCATCCATCGGTGTATCTTCGTGCACATCGGTCAAAACCGGTACACCGATCTCATCTTTAACTTTCTGCAGTATACGCAGACCTTCTTCGATACCGGGACCACGGAAGCTGGTTCCGGAAGAACGGTTGGCTTTATCGAAGGAAGATTTATAGATGAAAGGGATGCCAAGCTTTGAGGTGATCTCCTTCAGCCGTGCAGAAGTCTCCATCGCCATCTGTTCGCTTTCGATGACGCAGGGGCCAGCGATCAGAAACAGCGGTTTATCCAGACCTACTTCAAAATCACAGAGTTTCATTTAATTTTCCTGATGGTGAACCGGGAGAGATCGATCATGCCAGCACTTCTTCTGTTTCTTCAGCGGCAACATTCTGATGCGCCAGTGCGGCTTTGATATAATCGGTAAACAGCGGGTGCCCCTTCCTCGGTGACGAAGTAAATTCCGGGTGGAACTGACAGGCCAGGAACCAGGGGTGGTTTAATCCAGGGTGTTGTGATGCAGAACCTTCACGCGGCAGCTCGACCATCTCGATCAAGTTACCATCGGCAGATTTTCCGCTGAACACCAGACCTGCATCGCTTAGCTGCTGCAGGTAATGGTTATTGAATTCATAACGATGGCGATGGCGTTCGATGATAGATTCAGCACCGTATGCCGAACGCGCCAGTGTTCCTTCCTGTAGCAAACATGTCTGACCGCCCAGGCGCATAGTGCCGCCCATATCTGAACCGGCATCACGTTTTTCGATACGGCCGTCTTTACCCTGCCACTCGGTGATCAGGGCGATAACCGGATGCGTGGTACTGGCGTCGAATTCGCTGCTGTGAGCATCTTCCAGGCCGGCAACATGACGCGCAAATTCGATGACTGCCAGCTGCATACCCAGGCAGATGCCCAGGTAGGGAATCTTGTTTTCACGGGCATACTGTATCGCCACAATCTTGCCTTCGATGCCACGGTCACCAAAACCGCCGGGGACCAGGATCGCATCAAGATCATGCAGCGCCGTCATGTCACCGGCCTCCAGTACCACGGAATCGATATAACGGATCTTCACCTTGGCATTGTTGTGGATGCCAGCGTGGGTCAGTGATTCATTGAGCGATTTATAGGATTCGGTCAGGTCGACATACTTGCCTACCATGCCGACGGTCACTTCGTGCGCCGGATGAGTCATGACATCGACCACTTTGTCCCAGTCGGACAGATCGGTAGGCGGCAGATCGAGGTGCAGGTGCTCGGCGATGATATCGTCAACACCCTGTTCATGCAGCCATCTCGGTAATTTATATATATTATCCAGATCGACGGCTGAGATCACGGCTTTTGCCGGGACGTTGGTAAACAGTGCTATCTTCTTACGTTCTTCTTCGGCCAACAACAGTTCGGATCGGCACAGCAGAAGATCAGGCTGAATACCGATGGAGCGTAATTCTTTTACCGAATGCTGTGTCGGTTTGGTCTTCACCTCGCCGGCGGTTGCGATATAAGGTACCAGCGTCAGGTGCATGAACATGGCATGTTCCCGGCCGAGCTCCACCCAGAGCTGTCTGATCGCTTCCATGAAGGGTAGCGATTCGATATCACCTACCGTACCACCGATCTCGATCATGGCGATATCGGCATCGCCTGCGCCCTCTTTGATGCGGCGTTTGATCTCATCGGTGATATGCGGGATGACCTGCACGGTGCCACCGAGGTATTCCCCGCGACGCTCATTACGGATAACACTCTCGTAGACCTTACCGGTGGTGAAGTTACTGGATTTGCGTGTAGGTGTGCTGACGAAACGTTCGTAGTGGCCAAGATCGAGGTCGGTCTCAGCTCCGTCTTCGGTGACAAAAACTTCGCCGTGCTGGAACGGACTCATGGTACCCGGGTCGACATTGATATACGGATCAAGTTTCATCATCTGAACTTTGAGACCGCGGCTTTCGAGGATAGCACCAACTGCTGCCGAAGCAAGACCTTTTCCTAAAGATGAAACTACACCGCCGGTTACAAAAATATATCGCGTCATGAAAAACAGGTCCTGTTCGTTTGGCTGGTTATGTCTCTAGTCATCGCATATATGGTCAAAAAAGACTATTCAAAAAAGACAGATCGTAAGACCTGACCATGATAGTACGGATCATTCGTATGATCACGATGTACCTGAACAACAGTGTATACACGGCAGGTAGATCTGATCAGGTAAAGCGTCTGGAAAAAGCAAAGGATGGATGTGCCCCGAACGGAACGATACAAATCAGAATACGACACTGTTCGTGGATTCATCACTTCATCTGCTCGGGTGGCAATTCTATCAAAATCAGCTGATTGCAACAACGAAAACACCGGCTTTAATATGTAATAATGCACAATTCTGATGAAATAAACGGATGCCTGCCCGTAAACGGCCAACCATGTCATTAATCGAACGTTATCACAAGGCATTACAACAGCCAGACATGGTACATGATGACGCCCAGGAGATAGCCGTAAGCAAACTTGAGGCGCTTGGCCGGGCGCTGACCGATGCGACGGTGAACGTCACTGGAAACAGCTATATTCGCGCCCTGAAAAGGTTTTTCTCCTTGCAGCAGCAAAGCACGCCAGCGATAAAAGGGCTGTATCTCTGGGGAGGTGTCGGCCGCGGCAAGAGCTGGCTAATGAACCTGTTTTTTGATGAACTGAATATCACACAAAAAAAACGCATCCACTTTCATCATTTCATGCTGGACATCCATGCACAACTGGATGAATTCAATAAATCAAAACGCAGCCGCAAGAAGGATCCTTTAAAACAGATAGCAAAAAATCTGGCCACAGAGTACCGGCTGCTGTGTATCGATGAGTTTATCGTCACCAATATCACGGATGCCATGATACTCAGTGAACTGCTCCATGCCCTGTTCGAACACAATGTTTGCCTGGTCGCCACATCCAACCGGATACCCGATGATCTTTATCTGAACGGTCTGCAGCGTGA
>JADFWE010000129.1 GCA_015222915.1 Pseudomonadota bacterium
AGCCACTGGTTCATTTCGTGTTTTTAGCTTTTAACGAACGACGAATAACGAACGACGGCCAACGTCTCTTTCTAGCCGTAAGCGGACACCAAGATTTAACATAACAGAGCAATAACGATGACAGACATCAATGAATTTATAATGAACAACGAGGTAACCATCCGGCTGAGTTTTTTCCTGGGTATTTTTGCCGTGATGGCGATATGGGAATTTATCGCACCGCGTCGGGCACTGACGGTTTCCAAAGTAGTTCGCTGGAGCAACAACCTGGGACTGGTATTTCTTAATAGCTTTATCCTGCGCCTGTTGTTTCCGGCAGCTGCTGTCGGCATGGCCGCCTTCGCCAGTGAGCAGGGCTGGGGATTCTTTAACTACTATGAAGTACCGACGACGATAGCGATCATCGCATCGGTCGTGATCATGGATTTCATCATCTACCTGCAGCATGTCATGGTGCACGCCGTTCCCGTACTCTGGCGACTGCACCGCGTACATCACGCTGATCTGGATTACGATGTTACTACCGGCGCACGTTTTCATCCCATCGAGATCATCCTTTCCATGCTGATCAAATTCGCCACCATCCTGCTGCTCGGGCCACCTGTGGTCGCCGTGGTGATCTTCGAAGTCATGTTGAATGCCACTGCCATGTTCAACCACAGCAATGTACGCCTGAACCTGACGCTGGATAAATTTCTGCGCCTGATCCTGGTGACGCCCGATATGCACCGGGTGCACCATTCGATAGAAGATGATGAGACCAACAGCAACTTCGGCTTCAGCCTGCCATGGTGGGATCGCCTGTTCGGCACCTACCGCGACCAGCCACGTGGCGGCCATGAGAATATGACCATCGGTATCCGCTCCTTCCGTGAACCGAAGATGGCCTCATGGATAAGCGGTATGCTGATCATGCCCTTTATCGGAAAGCTGTCCGGTTACACCATCAACCGCCGGCAGTGGAACGACAGAAGAGACAACGATAATGACTAGCAGATCCACTCCGAAAAAACTCGGACGCTTTCTCATACTGATTTTCGTTCTGTTGGGAATCGCACTCGTCATAAGTTACCGCGATCAGTTAGATGCTGCTGCGATACAACGCTGGATAGAAGAGGCCGGCAGCGCTGCACCACTGCTGTTCATGTTTATCTATATTATCGGCACCGTATTTTTCTTTCCCGGCACGGTACTCACACTGCTCGGCGGCGTACTGTTCGGCCCTGTACTGGGTACTTTCTATAACCTGACGGCAGCCACCATCGGTGCCATGCTGTCTTTTCTGGTCGCCCGTTATCTCGCCTCCGACTGGGTAGAGAAAAAGACCGGCGGCAGGTTAAAACCATTATTGAACGGCGTCGAAAACGAAGGCTGGCGGTTCGTTGCTTTCACCCGGCTGGTGCCGCTGTTTCCGTTCAATCTATTGAACTACGGCCTGGGTCTCACAAAGATCAAATTCACTCATTACAGTATCGCTACCTACATCTTCATGCTTCCCGGTGCCATCGCTTATACCTATCTGGGTTATATCGGAAAGGAAGCAGCAACCGGCGGCGACGGTTTGATTCAGAAAGCCATGCTGGCGCTCGCCCTGCTCGGTCTGGTCGCCTTTCTGCCACGGATCATCGGCAGTATCCGCAGAGGCGCAATGTTAAATATCAGCAATCTGAAAAAACGTCTGGATGAGGATGAAGATTTTTTATTGCTCGACGTGCGCACAGAAGAAGACTATAACGGCGAACAGGGACATATAGCAGGCTCTGTATTACTGCCACTGGAGCAGCTGGAGCAGCGCATCGACGAGATCGATGACTATTATGAAAAGACCGTGATCACTATCTGCCGCACCGACAGAAAATCATCGAAGGCAGCGCAGATACTGGCAGAGAAAGGTTTTGCCGATGTACACGTCGCCAGGATGGGCATGACAGACTGGATAAAACACGGCTATCCGGTAGAGCAGTAGCACCTGATGAGAACCAGGGCCGCCACCTTTCTCCTCATCGTGCTGGTCATCTTTCTAGGCTGGCGATTTATCCGCCCGATGAACATCTTTCTGGTCGATGAACGATTCGCCTGGCCGGTCGATACCTCACAGACACCTGAGGTTCTCACCGACCTGAGTGCAAAACAATGCGCCAACTGCCACCCGGACTTCTACGATGAATGGCAGACGACTATTCACTCACAGGCCTGGACCGACCCGTATTTCCAGACTGACTGGCAGTTTGATAAGCGCCAGCATAACTGCCGCCTGTGCCACACCCCTCTCGATAAGCAACAGCCACAGAAAGTTCTCTCTTATCGTGATGTCGATAAGTGGGACCCGGTACTCGAAGACAACCCCGAGTTCGATAAAGATCTGCAGCATGAAGGCGTGACCTGCGCAGCCTGTCATTACCGCAATGGCAAGATAGTCGGCGTAATCGGCGACACCGATGCACCGCATCCTGTCAAAAAACTGCAAGACCCTAACCAGATCTGCGTACGCTGCCATATCGTCGAAGGTGAGCGCTGGGACACCTTCTTTCGTTTCCCGCCCTGCGGTACCGTGGCAGAGATAAGAAGCACGCTGAAAGATACTGCTGATCCTGGATCGGTTTCCACGACAGATATGGAACCATCACCGGACAACAAAGTCACAGACAACATGTCTGAAGGTAGCAGCACCATAGATTACCGTTCACTCGGTTGCGTACAGTGCCATATGCCAGCACTGGAGAGACCACTGGTAGCCGGTGGAAAATCGCGTATGACACGCCAGCATCTCTGGCGTGGCGGTCACGATCCGGAGATGGTCAAAAGCGCTCTGAGCTTTGATTTCAACGACATCGATAGTACGGGAGATCAGGACAGAGAAAAGCGTGTTTTCCGCCTGATGATAACGAATACCGGGGCCGCACATTATGTTCCCACCGGCACACCTGACCGACACCTGACAGTACAGCTGCGGATACTCGATGCACAGGACAAAGTATTAGATGAGGAAAACTACAGCATAAAACGTACCCTCATGTGGCGGCCTTTTATCATCGATCTATGGGACAACCGGCTGAAACGATGGTCACCGCAACACTACGAGATCGAAACAGACAACGACGGCAAGGCGGTTAAAGCTGAAGCCATCGTCAAGTATCACCTGCTCGACGAAAAACGTCGACAGCGCATCGGCTATGAGAATAAAACACCG
>JADFWE010000130.1 GCA_015222915.1 Pseudomonadota bacterium
ACAGAAGATTCGCCGAAGTAGGCATCAGCAGGTAGATATAAGAGATGTTAAACCGTCCTGATAAATCGATTCGTGAGCGCCTGGAAAAACTTGAATCACACCTCAATAACGAAAACCCTCTATTGCTCGACGTAGTTTCGAGATTTAAAAAGCTCGATACGGTCGCCTATAAGATGGGCCTGCTTGATACCAGTGAATCCTATGCTACCAGCATTCCATGGTGGCCCCTGATCTCGGTACTGGGTACTTTCTCTGCGGGTAAATCATCGTTTATCAATAATTTTCTCGGTGATAAGTTACAGATGACCGGTAACCAGGCAGTGGATGATAAATTCACCGTCATCACCTACAGTAATGCTGAAGAAAACCGGGTGTTACCGGGTATCGCTTTAAACTCCGATCCGCGTTTCCCGTTCTTCCAGATGAGCGATGAGATCGATAAGGTCGCCAGTGGTGAAGGTCGCCGCATCGACGCTTACCTGCAGATGAAGACCTCACACTCAGATAAGTTGAGCGGCAAGATCATCATCGACTCCCCCGGATTCGACGCTGATGAACAGCGCAATGCCATCTTACGTCTAACTGACCATATCGTTGATCTGTCTGATCTGGTACTGGTATTGTTCGATGCCCGGCATCCTGAACCGGGTGCGATGCAGGATACGCTGGATCACCTCGTCGGTAATACTATTAACCGCAGTGATTCCGAGAAGTTTCTGTACATCCTCAACCAGATCGATACCGCTGCGCAGGAAGATAATCCTGAAGCAGTGGTCGCTGCCTGGCAGCGTGCGCTGGCGGCCAAAGGTCTGACTGCTGGCCGCTTCTATTCTATCTACAATCAGGATGTCGCAGTCCCTATCGAAAATGAGGCTGTGCGTCAGCGTTTTGAGGCGAAGTGTGAACAGGATAAGGCCGCGATATTCGAACGTATCCATCAGGTCGAAGTCGAACGGGCGTATCGCATCGTCGGCGCCTTGCAGACCATCGCCGGTGATATAGAAAAAGAAGTCGTACCCGTAGTGAAAGAGGCCATGGGTAAATGGCTGAGGATGGTGGTGCTGATGGATGCCATTGTCCTTGGGCTGTTCTTCCTGGTGCTGACCCTGCTGCACGGTTTTATCGATTCGTGGGCGCTGTTCCAATATGACTTTACCAACGCCAATATAATGTCATGGATTAAGCTGGGCGGAACGATCTTCGCCTTCGGCTTCGTGCATTTTTCTATTCGTGCTCTTGCGGCTAAACGTATCGCCAGCAAGATCGTGACGAAGGTAGCCGTCGAAAAGAGTATGGCGGGCAAAGATCGGCAAGCGATTACACTCGCGGGCAACGTTCGAAATGCTTTCCTGAAGAATACACAGCCCCTGCGCAGCATTTTAAGGCCGGTGCCTGCGGGCTGGTCGATGCGGACAAAACGTACGCTGCTGCATGTCAGTTCCGATGCATGCGAGTTTATCCAGAGTATGAATGACCGTTTTACGAAACCTTCGGGTAAAAACCCGGTATCGGAAACGCTGACTACCTGTAACCTGGCACAGCCCGACACACTGACATCAATGAATGCTGATAACGGCCTGTAGATTCTCAGGCTATAGTGTGCGGCAGGCAGCACATTAGCCCTCAATGACACCTTACTGCAGGTGCTGATCTTGTCTGGCTGAACTATCTAGCTTATTTATCTAGCTGGGTTTTGCCAGGCACTGGCCGAGTTTCACCTCGTTTCCACCTGTGATCTTTTCATCGATCTGCATCCTGTCCGTGCTCAGCACGATAACGGTAGAGCCGAGGTTGAAGCGGCCCATCTCATCACCGCGCTGTAAGACGATATCCTGGTCACTGTAGTCAAAAGATCGGATCTTTTTCGCTTCGCTGTCGATCAGGCCGTGCCAGACGGTCTCTGTCGCAGAGACATTTATCGCTCCTACCAGTATCATCACCATCGGCCCCTGTTCGGTTTCGAAGTAACATACGCTGCGCTCGTTTCGGGCAAATAACCTCGGGATGTTCTCTACCACATAAGTCGCTACGCTGAACAGTCTGCCGGGTATGTAGCGCATACGTTTTAAGGTACCGGTTGTGGGCATGTGGATGCGGTGATAGTCCCGGGGCGATAGATACAGGGTGGCAAAGTTTCCGTTTTTGAAGATCTCTGCCAGTTCCTCGTCTCCGCCGACCAGCTCCAGTAAGCTGTAGCTTTGGCCTTTCGCCTGAAATACACGGCCGTTTTCTATAGCCTGCGCCTGGCTGACCTCGCCGTCGACCGGGCACAGCCAGTTGTCTGGGTTATCATCAAAGGGGCGGCATTCGGGTTTTAGTGCACGGGTAAAAAAAGCATTGAGCGACTCATAAGCGAACATGTCCTCTTCTACGGCTTCGTGCATCTTCACCGGATTTAGACTGGTGTAGATACGGATGATCGCGTTCTTTGCAGGGGTCCAGCGGATACGTGCACCGATGAACATCAGCTGGCTGATAGCATGGTGCGGAAGTATGTAGAACAGCAGGGCGAGTATTTTCTGTTTCATAAAATTTATTGACGAAGGTGATTTGAAGTCTGATGTTAAGGTTTTTTCACCTTGATGGAGAAAACTTGCTGCTGACCGTTATCGCTTACGAACTTTATATCGACAGTGTCGCCATCGAGGAGGCGTTTGACGGGATTAAACAGCATCAGATGCTTGCCGCCAGGTTTCAATTCGATATGACCGTCTGCCGGTATCTCGATGGTTTCATGTCGCACCATGCTCGCCATACCGTTAGCGTTTAATGTCTCGTGCAGCTCGATGCTGCTGTAAGTGTCTGATTGCGCTTTTTTTATGACGATGGCCTGTGTCCCTGAGTTGCTCAGCTGCATATATCCCGCCATCACTTTACTGACCGGCGGGGCTTCTGCTATCCAGGCATCCTCAACGCTGAGGCCGATAATTTCAGCATGTGCCGCAGCGACGAAGAAACTGCTGCTTATCAGCAACAGGTTAAGCTTGTTTTTTATAGTGAACATTATTTTTATCTGTCGAGAGTAGAGGTATGTGGGTTATTGCCGTATTTAATGAATATGGTGGCAGATTATAAATCTTCAATAGCAATCATGAAAGCTGGCATGGGTGTTACTTCGGAACACGGTTATGGAGATAGCTCAGTATGTTACCACGGCCATGATACCGCTATTTTGTGTACAATACAGCCATGATAAATAAACGCGAAATCGCTAATGATCTGATCACCATACGTGACTTTGTCCGCTGGGGAACCAGCCAGTTTAATGCGGCAGGGCTGAGTTTTGTGCAGGGCATGCCCAGCGCCATCGATGAAGCGGTTTACCTGTGTCTGAGCGCGCTGCATCTGCCGCCGGATTTCAGTGTGGAATACTTTGATTGCGTGTTGACCATGGATGAGCGCATGCAGGTGCTGAACCTGTTTCAGCAGCGTATAGAACAGCATAAACCTGCCGCATACATAACGAATGAAGCCTGGTTTTCTGGCTTAAGTTTTTTTGTCGACGAACGGGTGCTGATTCCGCGTTCACCGATCGCCGAGCTTATCCAGCAGCAGTTTTCATTCTGGATCGATCCGCAGCAGGTAGATAGTATCCTGGATCTGTGTACCGGTAGCGGTTGTATCGCCATCGCCTGTGCATATGCCTTCGAGCATGCCAGCGTCGATGCGAGTGATATATCGCCTGATGCATTGGCCGTGGCAGAGATCAATCGTCGTGATCATGGGCTGGAGGAGAGGCTGAATCTTATCGAGTCTACTATCTTTGAGAATATACCGGCAAAGCGTTATGACATCATCGTCAGTAATCCGCCCTATGTAACAGAAGCAGAGATGGCAGCGCTGCCGGTAGAGTTTGATTTCGAGCCAGGGTCACTGGCGCTGGCTGCAGGTGTGACCGGAATGGATATCGTTCTGCCGATGCTGATCCAGGCGGCAGACTACCTGAGTGAACATGGCATACTGGTGGTCGAAGTAGGCTATTCGCAAAACGAGCTGGAACAGCTGTTACCCGGTGTGCCTTTTTTCTGGGTGGATTTTGAATACGGCGGTGAAGGTGTATTTGTTTTAACGGCAGAGCAGGTGGTTGAATATCAGCCGCAGTTCAAGCAGGCATTTGCAGAACTCAGCTGATTTTTCTGACTTAATATATCGTTACTTTTCGACACAAAAGAGACGTTGGCCGTTATTCGTTGCTCGTCGCTCGTTAGCAGTCAAAAGCAAAAACAATTATTCTCGCAGAGGCGCAAAGACGCCAAGGAAAAGCGCTTTATTGTTTCGTGTAGGTGTGCCAGATTGTTATTAAGGCATTCGCACGCGGAACGTATACTTTGGCAGCATCGTGCGAATGCCTTAATAACAATCTGGCGGCACCTACAATGTCCTTGTTTTTCTTTGCGCCTCTGCGAGAAAATCGGTTTTTGCTTCTATGTCCGCTTCTAGCCGTATTCGGAAGTCGGGCTAAATTTTATCTTTATCTTCCAGGTGTTCTTCTCAGAGGGATGCTTCTAGTGTGTTAA
>JADFWE010000015.1 GCA_015222915.1 Pseudomonadota bacterium
CGCAAAGACAAACATTAAAAGCTTTTCATTTGCGTCTTTTGCGTTATTCGCGGACTACCCGTTTTTAAAGCTTTTAACGTCGCATTTGTGTCAGTAGTGGTCGTTCGATCATGTTTTACTGACGTTAGCTGCGATGATGCTTCTGGTAATGCTTCTTCTTGCGCATCTTGTGGCGTCGGCTGTTCCATACCCAGAAACCGCTGCATGACAGCCAGAGCAGGGCGAATGCAGCTGCATCCATTACATATATACCATAACTGCCGAAGATACGTCCGCTATGCAGGTCGAGGATTACTCTCTCAAGTTTCAGGCCGTTGCCGCGGTAGGCGATCAGCAGTTTCTCTTTCTCATCGCTGCTGAGCGTGTAGCGTTCGACCCATCTCACGCCTTCGTTCACCATGATGTCCCAGTCAAGTATATGTTCATCGGCTATGTAATATAGCGGTTCACTGGTCTCGATCACCGGCCGCATATACTTTATGCCCAGACGTTGAATATTGCTGAAGCTGATGCTGGTCGAAACCCGCTCGATGAACTCACCTTCAGTCGTCAGCAGGATGATGGCATCATCCAGCGCGATGACGATAAACTGGTCGGCTGCGATCGCACCGTGAATGTTCTGTTCCAGGGTAGTGATGGCGGCATCATCAAAAAACAGCTGATGGTGCCAGCTGCTGATCACATGTTCTCCGACCCGGTAGGAGACAGGCTCATCTTTCGGTTCGATACCGTACCAGCTGAGCAGCCAGCTGTTGCCGACATAGGTCTCGTCCAGCTCAAGCTGTTCGGTATGGTTCAGCAGGATGCCGGTGACGGCGAGGATGATAACCAGTATCAGCGCGAACAGGCCGATACGTCGATGCCATAAAAAGGCGGTGAATTTTTTTGGTTTACGATTGGTCATCTCAGGTTTATTTCTGCTGTACCGTTTTATCCAGCAACAGAGCGATCTGTGCCAGTTTTCTTACTGCACGTACAGATAATGTGGCACCGGAAATATTATCGATGTGTTTATTCAGCTGTGTGTTGTTTTGCAGTTCTGCATCTTTGAACTGATCAGTGAAGAAATCATGACGTACCTCCCAGCCACGGCTCTCCCTGAAGATGAGCACTTTTACCCGTTCTATACGGCCTTTATTGACGACGATGCCGGTCGTGATCAGTTTTTCTTTACCGGTTTCTTCCAGTATCCATGCTGTGCGTGCCGCATCTTTGTCCGTCTGCCGCCAGTAACGTACACGCATTCCCCTGTACGGGTGATCCAGGATATCTGACAGCTGTTCTTTCAGATCTTTTTTCAGCCACAGTACTGATGGTTTAGGTGCTGTGTTGTCAAATACCTCGTTAACGAAATCCGCAGGCTGCTGATAAGTGCCACCGGCAGTTGCAACAGGCACAAAATTAAAGCTGATCAGCAACAGCGTGATTAATGTTAATGATGTTTTCATAAGTGGCATATTTTTACCTTATTAAGGCTAAAAAGGGGCGCGATGCGCCCCGGAATCAGATTCTAAGGCGACTTTAGAACTGATAACCTATGCCCAGGTTAAAGCCATCGAAGTTTCCGGCTATATCATTCTGTACCTGGTAATCGGCCTTGATCACAACATCTTCATGTGGCCAGTAGTTGATGCCAAAATCAGTTTGCGTTTCCCTGGTATCACCGGCACCGCCATTATCCCATTCGTTCTGACGGGCGAATACCCCCCATCTCGGCGTGATTTTATAGGAAGCTTCCAGGTAAGCACCGGATTGCACATCTTTTTCTTTGTCGGCAGCGGCTGCAGTATCTGCAACATCGATATCCCAGCGGGCATACAGGCCGGTCAAGGTGAAATCAGCAATTGCCCAGCGAGCATGTAGTTCGACGAGGGTTGCACTGTTGATATCATCTGCAGAATCCTGGGTCATATCATCCTGATATTGTGCTGTACCAGACAGTGTTAACCCCCTCGTACCGGTATATCTCACACGACCTGTGGCCGCCAGGTTTCTTGCATTTGCTTTAGATACTTTTTGCCGGCCTTTACGGATATCGGTACCACCATCCAGACCGCTAGTCAGTGCGACATCATAACTAAGGCCAGATGGATTGTTACCGGACAACATAGCACCACCTTCCCACCATGTTGTCGGGATGATGTATTTCTCAACCGGGTTACGTTCTACGCCATAAAAGGTAGGCGGCTCATGAGTCTCGTTGAGGATACCTACCGGGACGAGGAATAGACCAGCGTTCGCCCTGGTGTTACCGTTCAGGTCAAATTGCACATAAGCCTGTTCGATTTCGACCTCACCGTTCTGGCCGTCACCGGCGATGGCGTGTTCGATTTCGAACTCTGAGAAAAATCGTATGCTGTCATTGAATTCATGATTCACAAAAAGAACAAAGCGATGGAAATCCAGTTCTCTTATTGAATTGCCCAGGTCGTCACTCAGATGGTTGTAGTGCATTTCGCCATAACCACCGATAGTGGTATCACTTTTACTGCTCTGGCTGTTTTCTTCTACCTGATCCGCCAGATGGTTGAACTGTTCCTGTAATTCACGGAATTCTTCATCGGTAACGGCGACTGCCGGTTGTGCCATAGCAGCTGTAAAGGCGAGGGTGATCGCGCTGGCTAAAGATCTGGCGATTGGGCGTTTGTTTAAAAGAACCTTTTTCATTGATTGCTCCGAAAAAATCATCGTTATATGTCTGATTGGCGGTATTATACTTATCGGTAATGCAAATGCAAATGATTCTCATGTAGATTATCATATATATTTATGGGTAGAGGATTTCTGTTAATGGAGATAGGGAAGGTGTCATTTTGTAAAAGACGCTTCCGGGTTTTTTATAAACGACGTTAGTAGATGTAAATAATGTTCAGCCATAGCCTTGAGAGAAACGGTATAATCCGGAAAAAATTTAAGGAGAGAGAGATGAAAAAAATTCAGTTAAGCCGTTTATTGCTCCTGGCCTGCGTCTCGGCCAGTTCGGCGTTACTACAGGCGGCGACGGTCGTGGAGATACAGGGCGAAGGTGAGCTCTCGACGATTATGACCGATGGCAAAATGGCACGGATGGCTATGGGTGACGGTGAATATGTCATCATCGATTATAAAAAGAACCGGGTCAGTGTGGTCAGCCCGCAAAAGAAAGAGGTTTTACTGCTGGATGCAGAGTCTGTTGCGAAAGGGGAAACGTCACCGAAAGTCAGGGTTTCATTTAGACCTCTTGGCAATGGACAGGTCGTCGCCGGTTATAAAACAAAAAGATACGACTACCTGGTCAATGGTAAATCATGCGGTGTCATCCATGGCTCACAGGGAGCCTATCAGCAGAAGGGTATAAAAGAGCTAGTGCAGGCGATGCAGACCATGATTGAAAAGCAGCAGGCGGTAATGGGTGGTTTTAGTGCCTTTATCGATGATTGTACACAGGCCGATATGCAGGTCGGCAGTTATGTCCAGAAGATCGGCATACCGATGCTGACAGAAAAAAACGGCCGTATCGAAAGCGAGATCAAAAGTATCAGGACGGATGTGACCCTGCCGGCAGATACCTTCGTCATCCCCGCCACGTATAAAAAAATGACCATGAAGGACATGATGAATGCATCGACAAAGGGAAAGGCAAGGCAGCGGCCGGGCCAGAATTCCGCTCCTCCGCCGGGACCGGCACAGGCGGGCGGCTACCAACAGCAGCAGATGCAGGAGATGATGAAGCAGATGCAGCAATCGGGACAGATGACGCCTGAGATGATGGAGCAGATGCGACAGGCGCAGGAAATGATGATGCGCTACCAGGGTCAGTAGGCCATCCCTGGTAAGGTTTCGGGCTGCTGGCTGGTGGTGTTCTACTAATTTAGATGTAATCTCATCGTTTTTGATTTAAATCATTCTTTTGAGTTAATATCAGGCGTAAAAAGGGGGGATAATTTAAAAAAACCATGGGAGTAGATGAGAATGATCACATACGACGAACTCAACCAGCAGAATCATCGTATAACTGAGCTGTCGAATATCTTGCGTTACCTGCTAAAGGAGCGTTCGATGTGCGATACCGGCTCATGTTGCGAGCTGTTTTATCATTATGTCGATCTGGTCAATGAGCATATCGATACGGTCGATAAAGAGATGTACAGCGACCTGTTGAAGAGTTCCGATGAGAAGATCAACAACGTCGCCAGAAATTTCATGTCAGGCTCAGTGGAGATACGAAAGATCCTGAGAGACTTCTCCAAGAAATGGTGTCCGACCAAAGACAAAAGTTCGCTTAAAATCAAAGATCACGAAAAGTTTCTCAGTGATACCAACAAGCTGTTTGATCTCGTGTTGCAGCGAATCCTCGATGAAACCGAACATCTCTATCCACTGGTGCGTAGCTTAGCTTAAGGGCACCTCTATTAATTGCTTATGTCCTCTGCGTGACCTGAAGCATGTAGCTGCAAGGCGTGAGCCGCAGCAG
>JADFWE010000131.1 GCA_015222915.1 Pseudomonadota bacterium
ACCATTGCATCGATCGCTTTCAGACCTGTCTGTACAGGCTGGTCTACCGATTTACGTTCGATTACGCCCGGTGCGATCTTTTCGATCGGTGCAGTCAGTTTCGCTTCGATCGGACCTTTACCGTCGATCGGCGCACCGAGAGCATCAACCACACGGCCCAGCATCTCATCACCGATTGGCACTTCCAGGATGCGGCCGGTACATTTCGCAGTATCGCCTTCTGACAGATGGCCGTAGCCGCCTAAGACCACCGCGCCGACCGAATCGCGCTCGAGGTTTAAGGCCATGGCAAACGTGTCACCTGGCAGTTCGATCATCTCACCCTGCATGGCATCGGCAAGACCGTGAATTCGGATAATACCGTCCATTAAGCTAACGATAGTGCCTTCGGTACGGGCTTCGACTTTCTGCTCGAAGTTTTCGATTCGTGATTTGATCAGTTCACTGATTTCTGATGGATTGAGTTGCATTGTATTGCCTCTTATCGTCCTAATGAAAGCGCGAGCGAATCCAGCTGCGATTTCATTGACGCGTCTATAATAGTGTCACCGGCTTTGATCACCACACCACCGATCAACGATTCATCTACCGTCGTGGTGAGCGTGACTTCACAGCCAAATTTATTCTTTAAAGTATTAACTAATTCGTCAGTCTGTTCGGCAGATAACTCAAAAGCTGAAATCACTTCGGCCTCGATCTTGTTCTCTGCTTTTGCACGCGCGACTTCGAACTGCTCCAGCACATCCGGCATTATCTGCAGACGGCCATTCTCAGCCATCAGCTTGACCAGGTTCTGCTGCTGCTCACTTAAGTTGTCGCCCATAACCTGGATCAGCATCTCGCCTTTCTGCTGGCTGCTCATCTCAGGGCTGGCCAGCAGCCCACTTATCTGGGCGTCACTGACGACGCTCGCCAGGTTAGCCAGGGCATCGCCCCATGCATCGAGTGCAGCAGAATCCTGCTTTTCGCTGGCAAGGTCATAAACGGCTTTCGCGTAGGGACGTGCTGCTGTTGTGAAGTCAGTCATCGCTATGCCTTACAGCTGTGCAGCCAGTTCATCGAGAGAGTTTGCGTGTGCCTCTTTATCGACTTCACGCTTGAGCACTTTCTCAGCACCGGAGATCGCCAGAGTCACCACTTCCTGACGCAGCTGCTCACGCGCACGGTTGATCTCCTGCGCTATCTCGGCATCTGCGCCGGCCTTGATACGATCCGCTTCTGTACGCGCATCACCTTTAGCTTCATCGACTATCTCGCTGGCGCGTTTCTGTGCCTGCGCGATAATATCTGAAGCCTGACCTTTAGCATCTTTAAGATGTTCAGCCGCTTTCTTCTCAGCCAGTTCATGCTCGTGCAGACCACGTTCAGCTGCCGCCAGACCATCTGCTATTTTCTTCTGACGCTCAGCCAGTGCATGGACCAATGGCGGCCATACATAGGCATAACAGAACCAGACAAAAATCGCGAAGGTTATCGATTGACCGATCAGCGTTAGATTAATATTCATCCACGTTTACCTTGTTGCAGTTTAGGTTGCTATCAAACTTTCTATGAATTCCGGGTGATAACTAACGTTACGCAACCGCGAAGATAATGTAGAAAGCAACACCAACCGCAATCATTGGAACCGCGTCAGTCAGACCCATCATCAGGAAGAACTGGCCACGTAACAAAGGGATCAATTCAGGTTGACGAGCCGCACCTTCAAGGAAACGTCCGCCTAATACACCAATACCGATCGCTGCACCCAATGCGCCTAAGCCCATCATGATTGCACCTGCTATGTAAAGCATCGCACTTACTTCAGTCATCGTTTTCTCCTAGTAGAAATTTAAATTCTTATTGAATTGATTCGTATAAATCTGTAATTGTTTGTTCGATATTCGCCGCTTAGTGCTCATCCGGTACCTGATAAGCCAGGTCCATATATACGATGGTCAGCGTCATGAAGATATATGCCTGCAGCGTAATGATAAGGATATGGAAAATCGCCCATCCAAGCTGCAGGAAGCCGCCGAAGATACCCAGCGCCCAGCCGCCACCATACATGATCGCGATCAGGATAAAGATCATCTCACCAGCAAACATGTTGCCGTATAGTCGAAGCGAAAGCGACAGAGGTTTAGCAATCAGCGCAACGAACTCCAGCATGAAGTTGATCGGTATGAACACCAGCTGCAGTAACTTATTGCTAGAACTGAAAGGATGCAGGGTAAGCTCACCGACAAAACCTTTAAGACCTTTTATCTTGACGCTGTAGTACATGGTCATCATAAAGACCGCGAGCGCCATGCCGAATGTCGCATTCGGATCGGTCGAAGGTACCACTTTGAAATAGACATGGTGCGGATCAGCACCGAAGAAAGTCGAACTTATCCAGGCCATAGTACCCGGCAACCAGTCCACGGGGATAAGATCCATGAAGTTGATCAGAAAAACCCAGACGAATATCGTCAGAGCCATAGGGGCAACGATCGCATTACGCCCGTTGAAGCCGCCTTTTACGCTGCCATCGATAAACTCGATGACCATCTCAATGAAATTCTGCAGACCGCTGGGGGTCTCAACAGATGCATTTTTTGCCGCGCGACGGAAGATCCAGAGAAACATCACACCCAGCAGGATAGACCAGAACATGGTGTCGACATTGATCGACATGAAACCCATCTCTTTGGCTTCTTCGACCGTATGCGCCAGACCCCATGTGCCATCTGCGTGTTGACCATAGGTCATGTTCTGCAGATGGTGTTTAATGTATTGCCCAGCGGTTAAGGCTTCGTCAGCCATCGTTCTCTCTCTCTGTATCACCGGCACCATTGCCGGTATTTTTATTCACATCGATCTCGTTCACTTTCTGCCCGGTGCCTTCACTGAGCAGACTCACCACAACCGGTGACATATATACTACAAAAAAGCTGATCAATAAAACCCCCGCACTGACGGGCCTTATCAATATAAACGCGCTTAAAAACAGCGCGCCTATCAAAATAATCTTGTATATCTCGCCTATGTAGGCGGATGCGAGCATGATTTCAGCCGCACTCTCCGGGCTTACTCGAAATACCTTATAAGCAAACCAGGCATTTGCAGTGGTGGCGATAAGTCCGCCGGTCAGGGCAGAGTATGCCTTTACCATATCGAATAGCAGCAGAAGTAAAGAGATTGCTACCGTTAATAACAGCTGCGATTTAATAAATCTTATCGCCTGTTTTTTCGACTGCTGGTGCTGTTTCGCCAGATCTTGCTGAGCATGTCGCATCGTTTTTTGCATTTTCAGCCAGCCTGATATCTATGCCGCAATCTTATGCTGGAAGAAGTCGCCTGCCAAAGCGCGACCTAAACCACATCCAAACCACAACATGTTGTTTTTACGACAAAAACCGCAAGGCGGGGGGATAATGCGCGCGAATTATATAAGAGAACGCTGTTAAAGGTCAAGGAATCAATCCCGTCATAAAGAGATTCTATAGTAGCAAAACCTTAATTAATATGACGGGCAATTGCCAGCTTCTGATGACCACAAGATATCGTCCCGCTTTTACCGCAAACTTACGATTCTATCTTATTCAAGATGCCTTCCAGCACATCAAGGCTGGAGTAGCTTATCTCAAGACTGCCCCTGCCATTCGTTTTCTGCTTTATATTCACCGGCGCGCCCAGGCGCTCGGTCAGTCGCTCTTCAAGCTTGATGATGTCCGGATCTTTTTTAGTGACATTTGCTTTTTTTGGCGGCTGACTGATCTTGCGGATCAGAGCTTCCGTCACGCGGACTGAAAGACCTTTTTTGGCAACTTCTTTCGCCACCTGACTCTGCTCCATACCGTCGATGGCCAGCAACGCCCGGGCATGCCCCATCTCGATATCGCGCATCGCCAGCAATGCTTTCACATCGGGGTTCAGGTCCTGTAGCCGTAACAGGTTGCTGACCGTCGCACGGGAACGGGCCACGGTGTCGGCTACCTGCTGGTGCGTCATCTTAAACTCATCGATCAGTCGTTTTAAGGCGGTAGACTCTTCCAGCGGATTCAAGTTTTCACGCTGGATGTTCTCAATCAAAGAAACTGCGGCGGCCGTCTGGTCATCAAAAGTTTTGATGACGGCTGGTACCTGTGACAAACCCGCCCGTTGTGAAGCACGCCAGCGACGCTCACCAGCGACGATCTCAAATCGGCCACCGGCTTTTTCACGCACCACGATAGGCTGTACCACGCCCTGCTGAGCAATAGAATCAGCCAGTTCCTGCAATGTATCCTCGTCAAAATGCTCGCGCGGCTGCCACGGCCCGCGCTCGATCAGATCGACATCGATGTTGCGCAGCTCGTTATCATTCTGCGGCGCGATCATCGCTTCGACGTCACTGTTACCCAGTAACGCGGTCAAACCCCTACCCAGTCCTTTTTTTCTTGCGCTCTGATTTTTTACTGCGGGTTTTTTTGCTGCTGGTTTCTTAACGGCCATAGTCTTTATTCTTAACTGCTTTATTCTGATTGCTTATAAATAATTTATACAGCGACATCCGCTGCCTGTTTCGCGCTCGCTTGCGCCCTGCTCTCACGTCTTAACATCTCACCGGCGAGCGCCAGATAGGCCAGTGCGCCGCGAGAAGTTTTCTCATATAACAGTGCCGGCAGACCATAACTCGGTGCTTCAGCCAGGCGTACATTTCTCGGCACTATGGTCCGGTACACCTTATCGCCAAAGTGCTCAGTCAACTGCGAGGAGACATCGTTCGATAAAGTATTCCGCGGATCAAACATGGTGCGCAGCAAACCCTCTATCTTCAGACGCGGGTTTACCGTGGAGCGGACCTGTTCGATGGTCTCCATCAATGCTGTCAGCCCTTCCAGCGCATAATACTCACACTGCATTGGGATGATGACGCCATCAGAAGCTACCAGCGCATTTAATGTCAGCATGTTTAATGCGGGCGGACAGTCGATCAATACATAATCATACTCATCTTTGATCGGGGCTATGCTGTTTTTCAGGCGCTGCTCGGCATTATCCGCCCGCATCAGGTCAACTTCTGCCGCCGTCATATCGGCATTCGCCGGTAACAGGTCGATGCCGACATTTTCGATATGGTGCACCACTTCGTGCGCATCCAGGCCATCGAGCAGACAATCACAAAAAGTTTTATCCAGCGCATTTTTATCGACGCCGACGCCCATGGTGGCATTACCCTGCGGATCGAGGTCGATCAGCAGGACCTTGCGTTTGGTCGCCGCCAGCGAAGCTGCGAGATTGACGCTGGTGGTGGTCTTTCCAACACCGCCTTTTTGATTGGCAAGGGCGAGTACTTTTGACATGGTTATACGTTTTAAGCCTGTTTACTTTGGATTTGAAATGTTTTAGGTAGTAATATTTTTGATTTCCAGCAGATGACGATCTGCATCCAGACCGTACACTTCTAAAGCATGTGTTTCCAGTAGCTGATAACGACGGCCATCAGGGCGACCTTCAGGGTCACGATCAAATTGCTCGTCCAGCTTACCCTGCATCACCAGTATCTGCGTATTCTCATCCTGCAAATGCGAGGTGCTGCTCAATATATCATCTGTCGCGGCATACGCACGGGCGGTAATCACATCGAAGTATATCCTATGTCCGTCTTTACATGGCTTATATTCTTCGACGCGGCCGTGTACCACTTCAACATTATCCAGCTTCAGGTCGATCTTTGCCTGGGTTAAAAACCGGGTTTTTTTACCATTGCAGTCCAGCAGCACAAATTGTTTATCGGGTGAAGTGATGGCGAACGGAATACCCGGCAAACCGGCCCCGCTGCCCACGTCCAATACTAATGAACCTTCCAGATAAGGCTGCACGACGAGGCTGTCGAGCAGATGCTTGCTCACCATATCCTCGACATCACGGATAGCGGTAAGGTTAAAAGTCTTGTTCCAGCGTGCGATCAACTGGATATAGTGCACCAGCTTTTGCTGCATCTCGACTGGAAAATGCAGACCCATCTCTCTCAGGCCGATGGCAAGTTGTTGGCGTAAGGGTTCTTTCATAAAATACTACACAGTGAATTAATCGACTCTGTTACTTTCAGATATTCATTAGCGCTTATGTCTGCTACTGACACAAAGCAGACCTTAAAAACATTGTTCGCGCAGAGCCGCAAAGACGCAAAGGAAAAGCTTTTAGTTTTCGTAGGGTGGGCAGTGCCCGCCTTCACTGTACCTTTATTAGCTGTTGTCTGTCGGGCAGTACCC
>JADFWE010000132.1 GCA_015222915.1 Pseudomonadota bacterium
ATTAATTACACTTTTCACTAATGATATCCCGGTGACTATTTATCTGAACATTACAAAACGACAGGGTCGCATCTCTGTTGACGCCATGGATCAGCAATCGTTGACCCTGCCATCAACAGGTATCGAGCCTGATCACGCTCAGCCTTGGCCGCGATGGATCCAGTCGGCGCCAAGCGTGCCCTGCAACCTCTCCAGGTAACTGTCACTGTTTACCCATTCCAGCATGGCCTCAGCATTTTCCATCCGGTCCTGCAGTGCCGCCCATGCACCAGTGTCTGATTCGCTGCTGTCATCCAACTTATGTTCGATATAATCCCGGTTCATCTGCCACAGTGCTGCATCACGCTGCTGTTTGATGACCAGCCGTTCTTTATACCAGTCACTTTTCAGCAGGTAATCCAGCGTAAACATCTCTCGTAAAGACGGGTCATCGATGGTTTTTCCTTCGTACTCACCGTTTGCCATGATGTTTAACACCACTCGCAACGGCGGACAGGCATCATCGATGGATCCGTCTTCAAAATATGCCCTGGCAACTTTCTGCTGCGCTTCGACGATATTGTTTATACCATCGACATAAGCATCCATGCCCTGTGTTTCAGGACGCAACATCTCTTCATCAAACACGGTGGTCGGGCTGTCAAACACCTTACCGAAGAAGGCATGAACAAACTTTTCGGTAATCCGATAGCCGAGACGGCTCGCGTTGACAGGGTTACCTTCATACTTGAAGTCCTCTATCTTTTCCAGGTAGCCGTTTTTGATCAGGTATTTCGGATCGCGCTGTTTTATCGGTAACCGGCACCATATCTCAGGGATCAGCATACTGATGTCATGATCGACCCTGCGCTGAACACCGATATAACCGGCGGCAGAAGAATATCCGGCATAATCACACAGGATAAATGACACCAGTGCATTGTTAAGGTCAGCTGTTGTCGAGAGAGCATTAAACGGCCCTTTCGTCAGCGCTCCCTCCGAACCGGCACCGGTGGTCGATGGTGACTTACCGGTGAGGCTGCAGATCAGGTCCATAAATAATTCCGGCAGCTCCTGGTAGTGTATCGGGTTGTAAACGGCCAGCGGACGGATGCCTGCTTTCTTGTCCTCAGGATTATTCCGACGCCCCTGTAATACAGCGTTTACCGGGAAATGTACCGGCTGCTCCAGTGTTAAGCCTCGTGACAGCCGGGTACCGGTACGCGCCAGGTAAAGACTACGCGGGTTGGCGAGGTCGGGCCGTTTCTGCAGATATCGTACGTTTTTACTGTGCTCACCATCGACGATTCGAGGATGCGCAGAGGAGACAAAATATTGGCCCTCTGATTCCGCCGCTCTGCATATCAGCTGCTGCATCGGCCTGGAGTATTCCTGAAAATTGATCGCATCCTCTACCAGCTCACGTGCATCTGCTGAGGTCAATGGCTCGAAGTTAGAGATGAAGTTCCCGTCCTCCGCCAGGTCAGACTCTGTCTGCGTATCCAGACCGCGGTTGATGGCGTCATCCGGACGCTGGAACAGGCGGTTCTCGCAGTTCTTCACCAGCTTGACGCTCGGATTGCTGTAACGCTGATTCAGTTCACCGTCTATATAACTTGCTGGAACCACCGTTGATGCCGTTATATCATCTTCTGTCTGCACCTTGGTTGCGGCGACAAAATCCTGCCTTAACTTGTAGATGCGCCAGGTGCCATTACTGCTCACACCGACACGCAGGTAGCTGGTCACCATCTTACGACCGTCATATTTCAATTCGTGCCCTGGATAACCGTTAACTTCGTCGACGGAGAAATGCTTGCGCCAGTTACCTTTCCATTCTGTTTTATAAAAACGTTTTATCAGATACACCAGCGCCAG
>JADFWE010000016.1 GCA_015222915.1 Pseudomonadota bacterium
ATAGCAATCTAAACTCGAGCGTCTGCTGTTGACACAAAAGCGACGTTATTCGTCGTTCGTTATTCGTCGTTCGTTAAAAGCTAAAAACACGAAATGAACCAGTGGCTATGCAGTCCACTACTGTTCGGTATTTTTTACGAACGACGAATAACGAAAGACGAATAACTTCTCCTTTGTGTCAACAGCAGACGCTCGAGTTTAGATTGCTATTGTCAGGCCGATTACTGTCCGTACTGCCACCAACAAGGTATAATTCACGTCTACCATGACAAGGCACTATGCCAGATACTGTAACGCGAATGACGGCAAAAAAATCAAAATCTTCAACTGCTAAAAAGACAGCTAAAAAACCGGCTCCTACTAAATCAGCTGCGAAGAAATCTAGCGCGAAGCAATCAGTCTCAAAAAAATCCACGTCAAAAAACAAACCTCGAAAACGCAGTTCAGGAAAATCCGGTAATCGTAAAAAAAGCACTAAAAAATCGTCGGTAAAATGCCGCATTTTTTCACTGTTTCTTATTCTAGGTGGTATCGCTTTTGCAGGTTATCTCTATGTATTAGACGCACAGATCACTGAACGGTTTACCGGCCGTATCTGGCAGTTGCCGGCACATGTCTATGCGCGTCCACTGGAGCTGTTTGTCGGTAAGGCTATCTCTGAACAGCAGCTACAGTTTGAGCTGGATTATCTTAACTATCAGAAGACGCATTCACTTCCTGGTCAGCAGGCGCAGTACCGCCGTGTAAAAAATAATTTTGAGATCAAGACCCGTGATTTTATCTTCTGGGACGGTAAGGAGGCAGCACATTCTGTCCGGCTCGTGATAGATGAGAACAGGATCACTCAGATGCGCGATATCTATAGCGATCAGAATATCGACCTGATGCGTTTTGACGCAGGTTACCTGACAGGCATCTTCCCGTCACACCTCCAGGACAGAGTGTTACTGAAACTGGATGAAGTGCCTGACCTGTTTATCAAGATGTTGCTGCTGACCGAAGACCGGCGCTACTTTAGCCACTACGGTGTCGATCCGATGTCGATCGCCAGGGCCGTCGTCGTCAATGTTTCTTCCGGCCGGACGGTGCAGGGCGGCAGTACACTTACGCAGCAACTGGTAAAAAATCTTTTTTTGACCAAAGACAAGAAACTTAGCCGAAAGATCAATGAAGCGTTCATGTCTTTACTGCTGGAACTGCACTACGATAAAAAGACCATACTGGAAACCTATATCAATGAGATCTATCTGGGTCAGGATGGCCGCCGGGCAATTCACGGCTTCGGTCTTGCCAGTGAGTTCTATTTTGGGCAGTCACTTAACGAACTGACGATCGATCAGATGGCCGTGCTGGTCGGCATGGTAAAAGGTGCTTCTTATTATAATCCGACACGTAATCCGGAACATGCCCGTTCGCGTCGTGATGTGGTATTAACGACCATGCAGCAGGTCGAGCTGATAACTGACCGTCAGCTGGCAAAGTTCAAGAGCAAGCCGGTTCGTACGGTCAAACATGCAAAAGCCGGACGTTACCCGGCGTTTATCGATCTGGTAAAACATCAGCTGCAACAGGATTATGAAGCGGAAGATCTGCGTTCTGAAGGTCTGCGTGTGTTTACCACGCTAGACCCGTATATCCAGTACCAGACGGAGCAGGCGGTAAAGACCACCTTGCCGGTATTATCTGAAGACGAAGAACTGCAGGCAGCCGCGGTGGTGGTATCGCCATCGAACGGTGATGTACTTGCCATCGTCGGCGATCGGCAGCCGTCGTACAAGGGATTTAACCGGGCTTTAAACGCCAGCAGACCGATTGGCTCACTGATCAAACCAGTGATCTATCTTGCTGCGCTGGAAGATAAAACGGCAGACGAGCGATATACCCTGGCAAGCATGCTGGATGATTCCGAACTGGTTTATGCATTGCCGAACCAGGATGAATGGAAGCCGCAAAATTATGACAGGAAATTTCACGGGGATGTGACGCTGTATGAGGCGCTGATCAAATCCTATAATGTACCGGCGGCCCGTACCGGGCTGAAGATCGGACTGGATAAAGTTATCTCGACACTTTCTGATCTGGGTTATCGTCAGCCGGTAGCCAAAAATCCGTCTCTGACCCTGGGTGCGATCAATATGTCGCCTGTTGATGTCGCTGAGATATACCAGAGTTTTGCTGCGAATGGTTTTCATAGCCCGTTGCGCAGTGTGCATGCGGTTCTCGATAAAGACCGGCAGCCGCTGGAGCGTTATGCGCTGGACGTGGACAGTCAGAGTGACCAGCAGGCAGTAATATTAGTTAACTCGGCATTGATCGGTGTGGCGAAATACGGCACAGCCAAACGTCTGGCGAGTACACTGGCGCTTCAGGTGGCAGGTAAAACCGGCACGTCCGACGATCTTCGCGATAGCTGGTTTGCCGGTTTTTCCGGTGATGTGATGGCAGTGGTATGGACCGGTTTTGATGATAACAGACCGACGACGCTGACCGGATCGAGTGGTGCGCTGCGCATCTGGCGGAATATAATCCAGGACACAGCCTATAAACCCTATCTGCTGCCTGAGGTGTCAGTTATGACAACACGCTGGATCGATCAAAAAAATGGTCTTCTGGCCGATCAGGGCTGCGAAAATGCGTTAGAATTGTCGTTCATAGAAGGCACACAGCCGACACAGGAAAGTGACTGTGAATCAACGGGCGGCGGGAACTGGTTCCTTGACCTGTTCGATTGAGCTGAAAGAGACGTTGTTCGTCTTTCGTTTTGTGCGGTTCGTTAAAAGCGACAAACGACGAAAGACGAAAAACATCTAACTAAAAACTCCCGTAGGACTTTTAAACTTACCAAACCCCTATGCACCGTTATCTTCAGTATTTCCTTCTTCTATTATTAGCGCTATTCCTTGCCGCATGTGCATCGACCGATAAGGTTGTGGATGAGTCATTTCCTGATGAAGCCGGTAATTACAAATATGACGCCTGGCATCTATCCGGCTCATCTTCCTCTGATGCGATAAACCTGTTGTTGAACCAGGCAGATCTGTTAATCGAAAATAACGAATACAATGCAGCGGCAGACAAACTGGAGCGGGTATTGCGGATAAAGCCTGACTACGCACCTGCCTGGAGTCGTCTGTCGTGGCTGGCTCTGCAGATGGGCTCGGCAAAGCGTTCTGTGCAGATGGCAAAGCGCAGCAACAGTCTGGCCGGTGGAGATCCGGAACTACAGTCTTTGAACTGGACGTTCATACGCTCTGCCAGTAAAGTGCTGAACGACGAAAAAACCTACGATCAGGCCAATCAGAAGATAGATTCACTGAAAGCTTTTTAACAAGGCTGGCAGCGCCGCTATACCGTAGAATCTATTTGACCTCCATGGATGGAGGAAATGCTGAAAATCGCCTGGAGCGATTTCAGTGCACTACTCACTACTCATTGATTAATTATGCCTAAAGCATCCGCATACCTCGGCTCAACAGGTCCATTCTGTAAAAAAATTACCGGCTATCAGGTTCGAGAGAATCAGCTGGCATTATGTGATGCTATCGAAGAGGCGCTGGAAAAAGGTGAAGTGCTGGCAGCTGAAGCCGGTACCGGCATCGGCAAGACCTTTGCCTATCTGGTGCCCGCTCTGCTCTCTGGCAAAAAGATCATCATTTCCACCGGCACGCGTCATCTACAGGATCAGCTTTTTCATACCGACCTGCCGCGCGTTATCGAAGCGCTGGCGGTGCATACCACCGCGGCATTACTGAAAGGCCGGAATAATTATCTCTGCCTGCACCGCCTGACCATGGCGCCGCATCTCGGTTTTATCAATCGAGAAACCAAAGCTTGCCTGCATGATATCGATGAATGGTCGAAGCAGACCAGTTCCGGTGATGTCTCCGAACTGAACAGTGTGGCGGAAGACTCCTATGTCTGGCCGATGGTGACCTCGACAGCTGATAACTGCCTCGGCGGTGAATGCGATAAGTGGGACAAATGTTTTATCGTCAATGCCCGTAAGCAGGCGCAGGCGGCCGACGTGGTGGTGATCAACCATCACCTGTTGCTGGCGGACATGACACTGAAAAACGAAGGTTTTGCCGAGCTGCTGCCAAACGCTGATGCTTTTATCATCGATGAAGCACACCAGCTGTATGATGTGGCAGCACGTTTTTTCGGCGACGTGGTGAGCAGCCGGCAGCTGGTTTCGCTGGCACGAGATACTGTCGCAGAGCAGGTGAATGATGCCTCCGATATGGCAGAGCTG
>JADFWE010000133.1 GCA_015222915.1 Pseudomonadota bacterium
ATAGCCACTGGTTCATTTCGTGTTTTTAGCTTTTAACGAACGACGAATAACGAACGACGGCCAACGTCTCTTTCTGGCCGTAAACGGTCATGCTATGATCCGCGCGCCTTTACAAACCGATCCACTGACTCACTGCTTTGCGCGCTTCATCGTTGGCAGGCCGGGCGATTAGACCTGTTCGGCTGATCGAGATACTGTACCGGGCACCATCGGTCATCGGCAGGAACACAGCACTGCCATAGACCGCATCGACCCACTGCAGCCAATCCTGATACTCATGGGCGAACTGCCACAGGTCAAACTTCTCATCTTCGATATAGGCGGGAGATCTGACCAGGGAGAAGACGCTGCGCGGTGACTGCTGCTCCTGGATGATATCGACATAACGCCCGGATATCCGGTGCAGCCGGTAGTTAGCATCCAGCCCGAGCAATGTCGCCACACCCTGCCAGCTCAGCACCTGCGCATCCAGCTGCCACTCGTCACCCCGTAGATTTACCACCTGTTTGAATTCTGAATCCAGTGAATCGATCTCGGCGCGGAACTGCTGTTCAGACAATTGTTCGAATGAGATCTCGGCCACCGGCTGCTCGTAGACCAGCCGCTGATAAGTATAAAGATTGGAAGCCAGCAGGAAGGCTGAACTGGCCAGCGCCAGAAAGAGAACACCGGTAAGCTGCAGCCCCGCCGCCTTGAAGAAACGCCGCTGAATCAGCCGCTTGATACCGACAACAGCAAAAACGAGACCGATGAGCGCGATAAGTGCACTGACAAAAGTAAGCAGCTGCATATCACTTACGCAAGGAAAGGCCTATAACAACGATTATGCGATACGGTCACGTGCCTGTTGCGCTCTATCCGCATAACCCGCCTCGTCACAGATACGCGCCAGCTCTTCCAGAGCACGTTTATTGTCTTTATCCACCTCCAGCGCCTGCTCACAGTAATGACAGGCATGATCATAATCACCCTTTTTCTGTGCCGCTTTTGCCAGGCCCAGCATAGCGTACAGGTCATGATCGACTTTCAGACTGGCATTGTAGTGATGGATGGCATCATCGATACGATCCAGCGATAACAGCGCATCACCGACACGTGTCCACAGAGACTGGTTCTCTGGCTCCTGATCGAGGATCTTGTCCCACCAGTAGACCGCTCTCTCCATATTCAGCTTGCCACGGAAACAGTCGCCCATGCCGAAGAGTGCAAAATTATTTTTCGGATCGAGCTCCAGCGCCATCTCGTAGTAATCCATGGCACGGTCAAATTCCTTACGGCGACGGTAGATATTGCCGATCATGGTCATCAGCACGACATTGTGCGAGGTATTCTTCGACAACAGTTTTTCGAAGCAGGCCAGTGCTTTTTCGTCATTATGTTGAGCATAATAAACATTACCCAGGCCCAGCAGTGCAAACGGATCGTAAGGCTTTATCGCCAGCGACTGCTCGTAAAAATCGATGGCATTTACGCTGTCATCCAGCTTATGATAAGCGTCAGCGATGCGTACCATGACATGGCTATCTTTCTCGTTGATCTCGAGATAACGTAACCAGTAGGGAATCGCCTGCAGCGGAAATTTCATGCCACGACGGGCATCACCGGCACCGCGCAGAGCAAAGATATTGGTCGGATCCGTTTTCAGCACCTCATCATACTGCGCACCCGACTCTTCAAAACGATTAAGTTTACGATAGACATCACCCAGACCCGACAATACATAAGGATTTTCCGGATCTAACTCCTTTGCCTCTTGATAAACTTTTTCAGCATCTTCAAGCTGGCCAGCGCGGAACAGACGGCTGCCTTTTTTGGATAGCTCAATTACGGCTTTTTTTGATATTCCTGTCATAATTAATTTAACTTCATTTTCGTTTTATTAAATTCAGATCCCTTGTCCGCTTTCTGGTCCGCTTTCTGGCCTGCTTCCCGTCCCACTTCGCCAGCCTTCCAGACAGTCCCTCAGAGAGCATAGCAAAATCTCCTGCCAGAAGTTTCTGACCAGGTCCGGGCGAACTCCGCAACGAGCAGATCACTGATTCAGAACTTATCCAGTGACTCCCTAGTTTATAGGGTATTTTAAGCCGGATACAGTCCAGAACAAGTGAATTCTTTATAGAATTACAGAATATTTCAGCAATCATCAGACATAACGCCAGCAATGCCCGCGATACAGGCAAATAGATGGCCTTCACCCTCCCCTGATACAACATAAACTATACACCTAAAACGGCCCGCTTAACTCATATGGATCACCATTTTCAGACAAGCAGCCACAGATACCCCCCCGGATAAGCAATTAGCCCATTCGTTAGCGCTAACGAATGGGCTAATGTAAAATACACCTTAATGACCGAATCTAACCCCTCTACCGATAACAAACGCGCCTATCTTGTTGATAGCAGCATCTACATCTTCCGCGGCTGGCATTTCTATGATGAAACCATCGTCGACTGCGAAGGCAACCCCAGCAACGCGATCTACGGCTTTACCGAATTCCTGCGCGAACTACTGGAACTGGAACAGCCTGAATATATCGCCTGCGCTTTCGATGCCAAACAGACCAACTCCTATCGTCGCGAGATATTCCCTGAATACAAGGCCAATCGCCCGACCCAGCCGGCAGAGCTGAAAAATCAGTTCAGACACTGCCGAGATTTCTGCCGTGCTGCCGGTATTGCCGATTTTTCCAGCAACCGTTTCGAAGGCGATGACATCATCGGCACACTGGCAACCCGGCTACGTGAAGACGGTTTCAAGATAACCATCCTCAGTGCGGATAAAGACCTGGCGCAGCTGCTCCGGCCCGGCGATATCTGGTGGGATTATGCCCGCAATAAAATCCTGCACTATAAAGACGTAGAAAAGAACTTTGGCGTAAAACCAGAACTGATCGCCGACCTGCTGGCGCTAGCCGGTGACAAGGTCGATAACATCCCCGGCATCCCCGGTATCGGTTACAAGATGGCATCCAACCTGCTGAAAAAATATCCCGGTATCGAGCACATCATGGAGAATATCGATAAGATCTCCGAGATGAAATTTCGCGGCTCCAAACGCATACAGATGCTGGTCGAACAACATCAGCACATCCTGCCGATGACCAAGCAGCTGACCACCATCGTTACCGATGCAGAATTCAAAGGCCCGAAAAATGATATACGCTGGAATGGCATCGACGAAGACGCCATGATCACCATGTTCAACCGCCTCGATGCCGCCAGAAGCCGCCGCGAGCGCTGGTATAATCTGCAGCCGGTGTAAATACAGTTATTGAGTTTTTTCAATGTCGCAAATCTGCCAGAAGCAGGCCTTCAGGAAAAAACATGATTTCTCGCAGAGCCGCAAAGAACGCAAAGTAAAAGCCTTTATTATTTGTTGTCATCCTGACCGAAGCGGAGCGTAGTGGATTGCTACATGGATGTAGCTTAGTAGAGCAATGCAGGAGCAATTGCCGAAGGATCTTTAATCCCCAATATAGCCACATAGCACAAGATCCTTCGGCTCCACTGCGTTACGCTCAGGATGACACTGAAAATCATTGTTTTTATCTTTGCGTTCTTTGCGCCTTTGCGAGAGGAACATTTTTAAAGTTTTTGACTTCCGCTTTGTGTCAATCACAGTCATCCAGCATTTATGATTATATTATTCAATAAACCCTTCGACGTACTCTGTCAATTCACTGATGACCAGGGGCGTAAGACGCTCGCTGATTTCATCAAACAGAAAAACGTTTATGCTGCCGGTCGGCTCGACCGTGACAGCGAAGG
>JADFWE010000134.1 GCA_015222915.1 Pseudomonadota bacterium
AACTCTTCAAGATATGTTGAACGTCTTTTCATTGACAAAGTGTGTAGCAGCTATAGCCTTACACTAAAGTGTATAGATTTGACTAGCGGATAGGGACAATAAATCTGACAGTTTTTCTGTCATCCTGAGAGCAACGCAGTGAAGCCGAAGGATCTTAACCCGCTAGACAGTATAAAAAACTTGTATTGCAGCTTTCATCAAAGGATAATTCGCTTTTCAAAATCACAGCGCCGTCAGCTACCTGAAAACCATTGCTAAACCTCCCCTTACCGCAGAAAAAGTCCAAAACCTACTGGAACAAGCTCTACGGCAGCTCGTTGGCCTTATCCATCGTCGAAGCCAGCCATGCCCATACAGATGGACCACTGGTGGTCATCGTCGAGGATGTCACGCACGCCGACATCCTGACCCGCGAGATCGAGTTCTACAAAGATGATAAACAGATTATCTATCATCTGCCGGACTGGGAGACCTTGCCCTATGATATCTTTTCACCGCATCAGGACATCATCGCCGAGCGTCTGACCACCCTGCACGCACTGCAGGCCATCCGCGGTGGCGATATCCTCATCATCCCGTTAAATACGCTCGCACAGCGCCTGGCACCGCGCAGCTACATACAGGGAAATGTACTCAGTCTAAAAGTTAATCAGCAACTGGATATAGCCGGTTTTCGCCGTAACCTCGAAGCCAGCGGCTACATCAATGTTACCGAGGTCATGGAACACGGTGAATTTGCCATCCGCGGCTCGATCATCGACCTGTTTCCTGCCAGTTCGACCATGCCCTACCGTATCGACCTGTTCGATGACGAGATCGAAAGCATCCGCTGTTTCGACCCGCAGAGCCAGCGTTCAGACAACAAGGTGGAGAGCGTCGACCTACTGCCGGCACGTGAGTTCCCTACCGATGAAGCCGGTATCGCAAACTTCCGCACACGCTACCGCGAGATGCTGCACGGCGACCCGCTGAACAGCATCATCTATAAGAGTGTCAGTGACGGCATCATGCCCAGCGGCATCGAATATTACCTGCCGGTATTCTATGGTGAAGACGAGCTCGATACCCTGTTTGATTACCTGCCGAAATCCAGCCTCTATATCGTGCCTGGAGAACTGGAGCAGCAGCTGCAGGTCTTCGAAAGCGAAGTCAACGAACGCTATGAGCAGCGCCGCCATGATATCGAGCGCCCTATTCTATCGCCTGAATATCTGTATCAGACCACGCACGAGATCACGTCCGAGCTGGAAACCAGCAGTGTCATCTATACCTCCCTAAAAAAAAGCACGGATGATACGCACAATGCCAGGGTCAAAACCCCGCCCGACCTGATCCTGCAGACCCGTCTGGACGAACCTGCGCAGGCGCTGAACAATTACATCAATGATTTCATCAGCACCCAGAAAGGCCGCCTGCTGTTCGTCGCTGAGACCGGCGGCCGCCGCGAAGTATTAACCGAGTTATTACGCGGCCATAAGATACACCCGAAAGTCTGTGCGGACTGGCAGGAATTTCTGCACAGTGATGACAAGATATGCATCACCGTCTCCGAGATAGCCCACGGACTGGTCCTGCTCGAACCCGGTCCGGAAGCAACGACAGCGCTGAAAACCGATATCGCGGTCATCACCGAATCGCAGATCTACGGTCAGCGCGCCATCCAGAAACGCCGCCGTAAAAAACGCGGTGCAGACAGCGACAATATCGTACAGAATCTCACCGATCTCACCATCGGTGCGCCGGTAGTCCATATAGATCACGGTGTCGGCCGCTATCTGGGCCTGGAGAAACTCAGCGGCGACGGTTATGACGCGGAATTCCTGCTGCTGGAATATGCCGGCGGCGATAAATTATACGTACCGGTCTCCTCCCTGCACCTGATCAGCCGCTACACCGGCGCTTCCGCCGAAAACGCCCCGGTACACAAACTGGGTTCCGACCAGTGGGCCAAAGCCCGCAAGAAAGCCGCCAAACAGGCACGCGATGTCGCTGCCGAACTGCTCGATATCCACGCCCGCCGTGCCGCGGTACAGGGTCGCTCCTACCCGGTCGATGAAAACGAGTACGCCAGCTTCTGCAACAGCTTCCCGTTCGAAGAGACCCCCGATCAGGAAACCACCATTAGAGCAGTACTGGATGACTTACGCAGCCCGCAACCGATGGACCGCGTGGTCTGCGGTGATGTCGGTTTCGGTAAGACAGAAGTCGCCATGCGCGCCGCATTCGTCGTCGCCAACTGTGGCAAACAGGTCGCCATACTGGTTCCGACCACCCTGCTCGCGCAGCAGCATTTTCAGAATTTCAGTGACCGCTTTGCAGACTGGCCGATTAAAGTCGCCTGCCTGTCACGTTTCAATACCGCAAAGAAACAGAAAGAGATCCTCGATGACCTGGCCAAAGGCAAAGTCGATATCGTCGTCGGCACCCACAAATTGC
>JADFWE010000135.1 GCA_015222915.1 Pseudomonadota bacterium
ATAGCCACTGGTTCATTTCGTGTTTTTAGCTTTTAACGAACGACGAATAACGAAAGACGAATAACTTCTCCTTTGTGTCAGAAGCGGTCAGCTGGATTTGTTATCCAGTCTGCAGTAAAGAAAGGTCACCGGGGTCGGGGTCGGCTATGCTTACCTTATTGCGACCGGTGGTTTTTGATTTATAGAGTGCGATGTCAGCCTGTCTGAGCAGGATGTCTAAACCCTGGTTACCGACGCTGATGCCAAAGCTGACAGTGACGGAGAATTGTGTGTCTTTAAAATGAATCTGTGCCTCTTCAATCGATTGGCGCAGTTCTTCCACCAGTTGCAAAGCCTGTTTGCTGCTGGTGGCGGGCAGCATGATGGCGAATTCCTCACCACCGATACGGGCAAAGACGTCTGATTCTCGCAGGCGCTGCCGAATAATCTTCGTGACCCTCTTCAGTGTGACATCACCGGCTGCATGGCCATATTGATCATTGATTTCCTTGAATAGATCGATATCCAGTAATACCGTGACCAGCTCTTTTTCCTCACGTCTTGCCTGACTGAGCAACTTGTGACCTATCTCATAGAAGGCGCGGCGGTTTTCGATGCCGGTCAGTTCATCGATCCTGGCCTGTTGTTCAGCCCTTTGCTTGGCGTGGGTCAGTTCTTCATTCAGTAAAAAATTCTGTTGCAGGGTATCATTGATAATTTTTGTGGCGCGGATACTTGAAAAAAAGAAGAGTAGTGCACCTAAGACGATAGCCAGGAATGTAAAGTCAGATTGCAGGATAAACCACAGGGTCGAAGGCAGCAGGATCAGGGAGATGACGTACATGACTATCTTACGTCTGGCCATATAAACGGACATGGCACCGCCAGCCATGCCGACAAGGAAAATATAGATAGCTGCCTGATGCAGTTTGGAGTTCTCCGGCATGATTACAACAGCGCCAACACCCCATATCAGCGAAGAGAACATAAGGCTGTAGAAAAAAGGTTTCTCCCATGATAACAGGGCTTTTCCCTCAGGTTTTTTCCGGTGATAAGCATTGAAGATCAGAAAACGTATGGAAGCAGAGATAGTGATCAGGCTCAGCCAGCCTATAAGCATCTTTTGGTCCTGTACTGGCCAGAGGATGGAACAGATAAGTGCAGCGTTAAAAACACTGACAAATACAGCAGGATAAGAATGGCGAAACAGCAGTTCCAATGCGCAGGCATCGGCGCGCTGTTGAAAGTCTATACTTGCAATCATAGGCTAAGTGTAGGATAAAAATTGCTCTTCTGGGGATATGTTTGCCTGAGCGGTATTTATTAGCGTGAGTCTATGAGATCTCTTGTGCACCGGTTATTTTACCCCGATTATTTACGCTTTTTTGCTGCAGCTCTCAACGCTGCCGAATAGGCCATATTGGCCCAGATATTCATCTCTTCGCTGGATTCTAAAGCCTCTTCCGGGCACTGGTAGTAGGACATCCTGAATTCTTTTCCCTTCTTGCCGTAGCTGAAGGCGTCCAGTCCTTTGTCGATAAATGTCGCTATCGTGGAGGTATCAGCCTTTAAAAACAATTCACTGTCTGCGATCAGAGCGAACATCAGGCCATCCAGGAACAGACCGTGTCCACCGAACATGGCTCTGGCATGAACCGGGCCGATGCTCCGGGTAAGTTCGACGATGTAGCTGACGAATTCCTCTTCCGGTTTTCCGGGTGACATAAAGAAGCCGTCTTAAAGATCTGGCGAG
>JADFWE010000136.1 GCA_015222915.1 Pseudomonadota bacterium
CCCTGTGTTTTTTACAGGGGCGTAGCTGTAGTGGCGGCATTCTTTGGTTACTTTCTGTTGCTGCTGACAGAAAGTAGCTCGCCTGCGGTGCGAGAACCGCAATGCCTAAGTAAACAAAGAACCCTAATGAAACAGCATGGGCACAATAAAACGTGCCCACCCTACATAACCGACAGACAACCCAACAACAATAAATCAAAATACCACACTCATGCTACACTCCCACTAACAGGCAACACCAGAATAATAATAAACAGAAACACCCATGGAACAAGACCGCTCCCAAAAAACTGAAGACCAAATCCTCGCATTAGCCGATGCGATGAAGAGCGGCACTATCCAGCATGCCCGTGTCATGCTGAACGAACTCAACCCCGCCGAGATCGCCCACCTGCTCGAGTCGCTGCCCCATACCGAACGTAACATCATCTGGGAACTGGTGGACCCGGATAAAGAAGGTGAGGTCCTCATCCAACTGGGTGAAGAACTGCGCTCCACGCTGATCCGTGATATGTCGCTCAATGATCTGGTTAGCGCTACCGAAGGCATGGACGTCGATGACCTCGCTGACTACATCCAGGCACTGCCGGGGCATGTTACCACCCAGGTTCTGACCTCTCTGGACACCCAGCACCGCGAGCGTCTGGAAGCCGTGCTCTCCTACCCGGAGGACAGTGCCGGCGGTCTGATGAATACCGACACTGTGACCGTGCGCAGTGGGGTAACACTCGATGTTGTATTGCGCTACATGAGGATGATGGAGCAACTACCGCCCAATACCGACAGCTTGTTCGTCACCACACGCGATAACCTCTTTGTCGGCATGCTGCCGCTGTCCAGTATCCTGACCAATGACACAGAGCGAACAGTTGCCGAGGTGATGAACCGAGATATCGAAGTCATCAAAGCCAGTATGGAAGACGATGAGGTCGCCAAGATATTCGAAACCCACGACCTGATCTCTGCCCCGGTTGTCGATGAAAACATGAAACTGCTGGGCCGTATCACCGTCGATGACGTGGTCGATGTCATCCGTGATGAAGCCGAACATTCAGTACTGGGTATGGCCGGTCTGACCGAAGAAGAAGATCTGTTCGCTCCTGCCATCCCCAGCGCCCGCCGCCGCGCAGTCTGGCTGGGCATCAACCTGATCACCGCCTTCATGGCCTCATGGGTGGTGTCAAACTTTGAAGTCACGCTGGAAAAAATCGTTACTATCGCAGTATTGATGAACGTGGTGGCCAGCATGGGCGGCATCGCCGGTTCCCAGACACTGACACTGGTGATCCGCGGTATGGCACTGGGGCAGGTCAGCCGCAGCAACCGTAGCTGGCTGGTCAATAAAGAGATCATCGTTGGACTGCTGAACGGCATCGTCTGGGCACTGGTGATCGCCGTCATCGCCGTACTCTGGTTCGATGATATCCATGTCGGTTACGTCATCGCTGCGGCCACCATCATCAACCTGTTCGTCGCTGCGTTCTCCGGCGTCACCATCCCCATCATCATGCACAAATTAAAGATCGACCCGGCGATTGCCGGCAACGTGGTACTGACCACGATCACCGACATCGTCGGACTGTTTTCATTTCTCGGTCTTGCCACTCTTTTTTTACTTTAAGCCGAATATTTTTTAACACCGCTAAAGCCCTCCGGCCTGCCCTCCTCGCTGCCTTCACGCAGATAAAACAACATTCAGGCTCACACTTTTTATCAAAAAATAAGCTATATATAGGTATACATTTTTTACATCTCCACCACTATGTATAACCTTTTATGCATAACTTTTGAAAAAAATATCTGAAATGGAAAAACTTCTCGTACCCATCTTTTTAATATCTACCGTTACTGCAACTGTCGCTATTCAGCCAGACACAAGCATTACGGCTGACGACCTCGATATGAGCAACATCATAGATATCAACGATAAAAAACAACGGTTCTTCGATTTCATGCGTCCGATCATCATTGATGAAAATGCCAGAATACTGAAATTAAGAGAAAAACTTCTTGCCGCCAGAGAAAACAATAACGATAAGACATTCGTTGCGCATATAGCAAAAACATACACCGTAGACTGGCATAGCGAAAATGGGAACTGGGATAAATTACTTGAACGTGTTGACACTATTGCACTGGAGTTACCGCTAGCACAAAGCGCAGCAGAATCAGCATGGGGACAATCACGTTTTGCACAGGAAGGAAACAATTTCTTTGGTCAGTGGTGCTACACAGAAGACTGCGGCATCATTCCTAAAAAACGCGATAAAGGCACCAGGCACGAAGTGGCTTCTTTCAAAAGCGTTAACGATTCAGTTCGCAGCTATATGAAAACCATCAACACCGGGCGTGTTTACGTTCAGTTGCGCAAGATTCGCAGTGAAAATCGTGCCGCGGGAAAAAAACCGGATGCGATCGCACAGGCAGGTGGTCTGATCAAATACTCACAGCGACGTGAAGCCTACGTGAAGGAGATCCGTTCGATGATCCGTTATAACCAGAAGCTGATGCTCGGGGAATAATTTTTATCCGCAGATGAGCGCGAATTTTGGAAGCCTTTATCCGAAGATAAAAACAGATGCCCTGTTGTCATCTGAGGATAAACGTTTTTATTTCCGACGATGCGCCTGCATCTTCAGGCGCAGGGCATTCAGCTTGATGAAACCATCGGCATCCTTGTGATCGTATGCACCGTCATCTTCTTCGAAGGTCGCGATATCTTCATCGAATAGAGAGTCATCAGACTTACGGCCGACGATCTCGACGTTGCCTTTATACAGTTTTACCCGTACCACACCGTTGACGAATTCCTGCGAGGCATCGATCATCTTCTGCATCATCTCACGCTCAGGACTCCACCAGTAACCGTTATAGATCAGCGTGGCATAACGCGGCATCAGCTCATCTTTCAGGTGAGCGACTTCACGATCAAGGGTCAACGACTCCATGGCACGATGCGCACGCAACATGATGGTGCCGCCGGGTGTCTCATAACAGCCACGCGACTTCATACCGATGTAACGGTTCTCAACGATATCCAGACGGCCGATACCATTAGCGCCACCCAGAGTATTTAATTCAGTCAGTACTGCCGCCGGTTTCATGACCTTGCCGTCGATAGCAACGATATCGCCCTTCTCATACGTCAGCTCGATATAGGTCGCTTTATCCGGTGCCGCTTCAGGTGAAACCGACCAGCGCCACATGTCATCTTCAGGTTCAGCCCACGGGTCTTCCAGGATGCCGCCTTCGTAGGAGATGTGCAGCAGGTTGGCGTCCATCGAATACGGCGATTTCTTACCTTTATTGAAATCGACTTCGATACCGTGCTGCTCGGCGTATGCCATCAGTTTTTCACGTGATAGCAGGTCCCACTCACGCCATGGTGCGATCACATGCACACCGGGCTTCAGCGCGTAGGCACCCAGCTCAAAACGGATCTGGTCATTGCCTTTGCCGGTAGCACCGTGAGATATCGCATCGGCGCCAGTCTCGTTGGCGATCTCGATCATACGTTTTGCGATCAGCGGACGAGCGATAGAAGTACCTAACAGGTACTCTCCTTCATAAACCGTGTTGGCACGAAACATCGGAAAAACATAATCGGCGACAAACTCTTCGGTCAGATCATCGATGTAGATCTCCTTCACACCCAGTGCTTCCGCCTTGCCACGGACCGGCTCGACTTCTTCACCCTGTCCGATGTCTGCGGTAAAGGTCACCACCTCACATTCATATTCGTCCTGCAGCCATTTCAAAATAACCGATGTATCAAGACCGCCCGAATAGGCAAGTACCGCTTTTTTAATCTTAGTTGGTGCAGACATGGTGGATTTCCGATGATGTATTCTAAAAGAGTGCGCGATTATACTTAAAAACCCAAGATTATTCATCGTCGCTTATTCACCACATAAATACAGGACATCCATGGACTATGTACCTCTGTGGCCGTGGGTATAAAGCAGTAACTATATTAAATTCGACTAAATTAGCTTTAACTTCTATAATTACACCGCTGACTTGCCTGCCCATCTACCAAAATAATCGTATAGATTACTGCAAGTTATAAATAACAATTAAAAAGACCGTTAAATAGCGTTATTTTTCTTTAAAATACGCTAACTACGGCAAAATCGCGAGATTCCGATGACAGATTTACACGATATCGACCCACTGGAAACCCAGGAATGGCTGGATGCAATCAATGCCGTCATAGAAAATGAAGGTGTAGAACGTGCACATTACCTGCTTGAGCATCTGATCGACAATGCCCGCCGTAATGGTGCCAACCTGCCATTTACCAATAACACTGCCTATCTAAACACTATTCCGCCCCATCTGGAGCAGCGCAACCCCGGCAACGGGGCGATCGAAAACCGTATCCGTTCGTTCATCCGATGGAATGCGATGGCGATAGTAGTCCGTGCCAACAAAGAAAGCTCTGAACTTGGCGGCCACATCGCCAGCTTCGCTTCTGCTGCAACTTTATATGACATCGGCTTCAATCATTTTTTCCATGCCACCACACCCGACCACGGCGGCGACCTGCTGTTCATGCAGGGTCACTCAGCGCCCGGGGCTTATGCCCGTGCTTACCTGGAAGGCCGTATAGAAGAGAAACAGCTGGATCGCTTCCGTCAGGAAGTCGATGGCGGCGGACTGTCATCCTATCCGCACCCGTGGCTGATGCCGGATTTCTGGCAGTTCCCTACCGTGTCCATGGGGCTCGGTCCGATCATGGCAATCTATCAGGCGCGTTTCATGAAATACCTGCAGGACCGCGAGCTGGTAAAAACAGACAACAGGAAAGTATGGGCATTCTGTGGTGACGGCGAGATGGATGAACCGGAATCTCTGGGTGCCATATCCCTCGGCGGTCGTGAAAAACTCGACAACCTGATCTTCGTCATCAACTGTAACCTGCAGCGCCTCGATGGTCCGGTTCGCGGCAACGGCAAGATCATCCAGGAACTGGAATCGGTATTCCGTGGTGCCGGCTGGAACGTCATCAAAGTGATCTGGGGCGGCTACTGGGATCCATTACTGGCCAAAGACAAAGAAGGCCTGCTGAGCAAACGCATGGAGGAGATCGTTGACGGCGACTACCAGAACTATAAAGCCAAAGACGGAGCATTCGTACGCGAGCACTTCTTCAACTCGCCTGAACTAAAGGCCATGGTCTCGCACATGTCTGATGCTGACATATGGCGTCTGAACCGCGGCGGCCATGATCCGCATAAGGTCTATGCCGCATACAAACAGGCGACCGAACATAAAGACCAGCCGACGGTTATCCTGACCAAGACCGTTAAAGGTTATGGCATGGGTATAGCCGGCGAAGGCCAGAACACCACCCATTCTCAGAAGAAGATGGACTTTGAAGCGCTGAACACGTTTGCCAAGCGTTTCAACATCCCGCTGGATGAGAAACAGATCGAAAATGCTGAATACTACAAACCGGCAGAAGACAGCGAAGAATTGAAATACATGCACGCCCAGCGTAAGAAGCTCGGCGGCTACCTGCCTTCACGTACTCACCTGGCAGCTCCGCTAGAAGTGCCTTCGCTTTCGACATTTGATGCGCTGCTGCAGGGTTCAGGCGAACGCGAGATGTCGACTACCATGGCCTTCGTACGCATACTGACCACACTAGCACGTGATAAAAAACTCGGCAAAAACATCGTGCCTATCGTCCCGGATGAAGCCCGCACCTTCGGCATGGAAGGCATGTTCCGCCAGCTCGGCATCTACTCTTCTGTTGGTCAGCTGTACGAACCACAGGACAAAGCCCAGGTGATGTTCTACAAAGAAGACAAGAACGGTCAGATCCTGGAGGAAGGCATCAATGAAGCCGGCGCCATGTCATCATGGATCGCTGCCGCTACCGCCTACAGCTCTCACGGCATCAATATGGTGCCGTTCTACGTCTATTACTCCATGTTCGGCTTCCAGCGCATCGGTGACCTGGCATGGGCAGCAGGTGACATGCAGGCCCGCGGCTTCCTCATCGGCGCCACCGCCGGACGTACCACGCTTGCCGGTGAAGGCCTGCAGCATCAGGACGGCCATAGCCTGATCGTGGCATCGACCATTCCTAACTGCGTCGCCTACGACCCCTGCTTTGCTTACGAGATAACCGTGATTATCCACGATGGCATGCGTCGCATGGTTCAGGAACAGGAGAATGTGTATTACTACATCACCTCGATGAACGAAAATTACGTAATGCCGGCGATACCTAAAGGTGCTGAAAAAGGCATCCTGAAAGGCATGTATCGCTTCAGTGCTGACAGGGCAAAAAAAGGCGAACACAAGGTTCAGCTGTTCGGCAGCGGCACCATACTGCGTGAAGTCATCGAAGCGGCAGAGATGCTGAAGAAAGACTGGAAGATCAGTGCCGATGTGTGGAGCATCACCAGCTACAACGAGCTGGCACGTGAAGCCGTCGATTGCGAACGCTGGAACATGCTCAACCCGGGCAAGAAAGCCCGCGTCCCCTACATCAGCAAACAGCTGGAGAAAGCTGAGGGTCCGGTCATCTCGTCTTCCGATTATATCCGCACGGTCTCCAACCAGGTTCGCCAGTACGTGCCAGCTACCTACACGGTACTGGGCACCGATGGTTTCGGCCGTTCCGACACGCGTAAGAACCTGCGTCGCCACTTTGAGGTGAACAGCCACTACGTGGTTGTAGCCACCCTGAAAACCCTGGCAGATGAAGGCACCATCCCGGTATCTAAAGTGAGCGATGCGATCAAGAAATACGGCATCGACACCAGGAAACCTAACCCTATAACAGCATAAGATCAGAGATAAACTAATGGCAGAAATCAAAGACATTCTTGTTCCTGATATAGGCGACTTTGACGGCGTCGAAGTCATCGAGATACTGGTCGCGGCAGGCGACCAGATAGCTGAAGAAGACCCGCTGGTCTCACTGGAATCAGACAAGGCCGCGATGGAGATCCCATCACCGTTCGCAGGAACCGTTAAAGCAGTAAAAGTCAGTATCGGTGACAAGGTTTCTGAGGGCAGCCTGTTAATCTCCCTGGAAGCATCAGGGGAAGCACCTGAGGAAGCATCAGAAGAGACAGCCGCCGTAGCTGAAGCTGCGCCTGCTGAGAAAGCAACGAAAGAAGCGGTGAAAGAAGAAGCACCGAAACCTGCTCCATCGCCCGCGCCGGCAACACCATCTAGAGCAGTGACCAGCTTTGATGAAGATGCTTTCAGAAAAGCACATGCCAGCCCTGCTATCAGAAAGTTCGCCCGTGAACTCGGTGCTGACCTGTCGCAGATAAAAGGCAGCGGCATCAAAAACCGCATACTGAAAGAAGACGTTAAAACATGGGTTAAACTGGCACTGTCGAAAGCTTCACAAGGCGGCGGTCTGGGCATCGAAGCCATGCCGGACATCGACTTCAGCCAGTTTGGCGAGATCGAAGTACAGGCACTGACCCGTATCAACAAACTGACCGGAAAATTCCTGCACCGCAACTGGCTGACCGTACCACACGTCACCCAGTTCGATGAAGCCGATATCACCGAACTGGAAAAATTCCGTAAACAGTTGAACGAAGAAAACAAAAAAGAAGGCATCCGCATCACCGTGCTCGCCTTCCTCATGAAAGCACTGGTATCGGCATTAAAAGAATACCCGCGCTTTAATTCATCGCTGGATCATACTGGCGAAAACCTTATCCTGAAACAGTACGTCAATATCGGCGTCGCCATGGATACCCCGGACGGTCTGCTAGTACCGGTGATCCGCGACTGTGACCGCAAATCACTGCTCGAGCTAGGCGTCGAACTGATCGAGACCAGCAAACGCGCACGCGATAAAAAGCTGTCACCTGCTGATATGTCCGGCGGCTGCATCACCATCTCCAGTCTCGGCGGCATCGGCGGCACTGCCTTCACCCCTATCGTGAATGCGCCGGAAGTTGCCATCCTGGGTGTTTCACGCTCGGCGATGAAACCGGTGTACGTCACCAACAATGATGGTGAAGGTGAGTTCCTTCCCCGCCTGATGTTACCGTTATCACTGTCTTACGATCACCGTGTGATCGATGGTGCCGACGGTGCACGCTTTACTTCTTACCTGAGCAAAGTGCTGTCTGACACAAGAAGGCTTTTACTCTGATGAGAGCGATCGCAGAACACTAAATGATTTTTCTGTCGCGTCCCCGTAAGTATTACGACGTACCATTATTATGACATATCGTGGGAACGAAATTTATTCCGAAAACGCCTGCAAACACAACACACACTGGTCAAAAAATTTACCGGTAAAAAAATATGAGCAAAATAGTCAACGTAGAAGTTCCTGATATCGGTGATTTTTCCGATGTCGACATCATCGAAGTACTGGTCAATGCCGGTGACAGTATCGCCAAAGAAGACCCGCTGATCACACTCGAATCAGACAAGGCCACCATCGAAATACCCTCACCTTCTGCCGGCACGATCCACGAAGTACTGGTCAGCGTCAATGAGAAAGTCAGCCAGGGCGACCTGATATTGAAACTGGAAGTGACCGGTGGAGCCACTGACAGCAGTTCGAACACAGAAGCTGAAGAAACAGTGCAGGAAACGACGACCGAGGCCGTTACAGCATCGACGGCTCCACAAGCTGCCCCATCAGCAGCCCCATCAGCAGCCAGGGCACCTGCCGGCGATAGCGACCTGCATGCCGAAGTCGTGGTTCTCGGTTCCGGCCCCGGCGGATACACTGCGGCCTTCCGCGCGGCCGACCTTGGCAAAAAAGTTATCCTCATCGAAAAATTCGAAACCATCGGCGGCGTCTGTCTCAACGTTGGCTGCATCCCATCGAAAGCATTGCTGCATACCGCTGAGATCATCAACGAAGCGGCCGAGATGGCAGATCACGGTATCGACTTCGGCAAACCGAAGATCGATATCAAAAAGCTTGCCGGCTTCAAAAATAAAGTCATCAAACAACTTACCGGCGGTCTTGCCGGTCTGGCCAAGCAGCGCAAGGTGCAGATCGTTACCGGTTACGGCAAATTCACCTCTGCCCATACCATCGAAGTTACCGGTGATAAAGGCTCGCAGACCATTTCATTTGATAACGCCATCATCGCTGCCGGTTCATCGGTATTCAAGATCCCCGGCTTTCCTTATGACGATGAACGTCTGATGGATTCAACTGGCGCACTGGAACTGGTCGATATTCCAAAACGCCTGCTGGTCATCGGCGGCGGTATCATCGGTCTGGAGATGGCAACCGTTTATGATGCACTTGGTTCGAAGGTCTCCGTGGTCGAACTGTCGCCCGGTCTGATTCCGGGCTGCGACCCGGACCTTGTCCGCCCGTTGATGAAACGCGTAAAAGGACGGTACGAAAATATCTGGCTGAACTCCAAAGTGACGGCTATCGAATCCCTGAAAAAAGGTCTTAAGGTTTCCTTCGAAGGTAAAGGCGTACCGGAGAATGACACTTTTGACCGTGTATTACTTGCCGTCGGCCGCAGCCCGAACGGCAAACTGATCGACGCAGACAAAGCCGGTGTCATGGTTGACGACCGCGGCTTCATATCAGTGGACAGACAGCAGCGTACCAACGTCGATCATATCTTTGCTATCGGTGATGTCGTCGGCCAACCCATGCTGGCACACAAAGCCACACATGAGGCAAAGACTGCTGCCGAAGTTATCAGCGGTATGAAATCCTACTTCGATGCTAAAACCATTCCTTCTGTCGCTTATACCGACCCTGAAATTTCCTGGATGGGTATCACCGAAGAACAGGCGAAAGCCGAAGGCGTGGAATACACCAAAGGTGTGTTCCCGTGGGCCGCCAGTGGCCGTTCGCTGAGCATCGGGCGCAATGAAGGTATCACCAAGCTACTGTTCGATAAAAATACGCATCAGATCATCGGTGCTGGCATGGTCGGCACGAATGCCGGTGA
>JADFWE010000137.1 GCA_015222915.1 Pseudomonadota bacterium
CCCTGCGCCATACTGGAAATGTTTTTGATATTGCAGGATTATCCTGAGATCAAAGGCGTACGTTCTGCCACCATCCGTCAGATCAGACAGTACAAATCACTGATCGATGATTCGGTAAGAGAATCTCCGCGCGCACATGAACTGTTCATCCGCATCATCACCGGCTCACGCGGCGTCACCCATGAACTGCGGCGCATGAACCGCTACGGCATACTGGCCGCTTACATCCCGGCCTTCGATTCCATCGTCGGCAGGATGCAATATGACCTGTTCCACGCCTACACGGTAGATCAGCACACGCTGTTCGTCATCCGCAATATGCGCCGTCTGTCGGTGCCTGATTACTGCCACGAATTCCCGCTGGCCAGCGGCGTGTTCCAGCATCTGGCTAACCCCGGTCTGCTGTATCTCTCCGGCCTGTTTCACGATATCGCCAAAGGCCGTAACGGCGACCACTCCATACTCGGCGCAGAAGATGCCATGACCTTCTGTGAGCAGCACGGCCTGCCCGACAGGGACAGCAAACTGGTAAGCTGGCTGGTGAGGAGCCATCTATCGATGTCGATGACCGCCCAGCGCAAAGACCTGAGCGACCCGGATGTGATCAGCAACTTTGCCGGTTTTGTCGAGACCATCGAGCGGCTCGATTATCTCTACCTGCTGACCGTCTGCGATATCCGCGCCACCAATCCTAAACAGTGGAACGACTGGAAGGACAAACTGCTCGGTGAGCTATATAACAAAACCGCCTCACTGATCAATAAGGGACTCGATCAGCAGGGTGACAAAGAGAGCAATATCTCCGAGATACAGACCGCCAGTCTGCGCAAGCTGGAGCTGATGGGCATCGACTCTCACCAGGCACACGAGTTATGGCAGACCTACAGCACCGACTATTTTCAGAGCCATACCTACGGCCAGATAACCTGGCATACATCGGTCATACTGGAGGCCAGAAACAAGGCCGGCAAGCAGAATGGCAGCCTCGATACGCCGCTTATACAGACACGGGTACATGAGTCCAGCAACAGCATCCAGCTGCTGATCTACATGAAAGACCGCGACCATATCTTCTATGAAGTCGCCACCGTGCTGAACCGCTGCAATGTCGCTATCATCAATGCGCAGACCCTGAACACCAGCGACGGTAACGCCCTGCAGACGTTCCGCCTGGCACCCGAAAACGCTAACAGTACCGAGATGTCATTCATCGCACAGGATATCGTCGAACAGTTACAGCAACGCCTGAACAACGATGATGACAGCGCTACGCCGACGGCGACATTGAGCGGAAGCAGCAAACATAAATATTTCTCCTCACCGACAGAGATCAGATTCAAGGACATAGCAGAAAATCAGACCACGCTGCTCAGCATCGAAACCATCGACCGCAGCGGCGTCTTGCAGAACATATCCAAAACCTTTATCGACTGTGGTATCCGCCTGTTGAACGCCAGGGTTACCACCGCCGGTGAAAAAGCCATCGACCACTTCTCCATCACTACACGCGAAGACGAGATGCTTTCGAAACAACAGAAAAAAGCGTTAAAACAACAATTAAAAGAAATCTTGTAAAATCCACAGAAGACACTGGAAGAGCATACCAAAATCAGCAGCACAGACGGGCAGCATAAAATGAGTAACACAGACGAAACAACAGGCAGTGCAACACTGGAACTGGCAAAGCAGTTGATCAGCATCCCTTCGGTAACACCCGACGATCTCGGCTGTCAGATCGTCATCGCCGACAGGCTGAAGAAGATCGGCTTTGAGATCGAAAACCTGAAATTCGGCGAAGTCGATAACCTGTGGGCGAGATACGGTACACAGCCACCCCTCTTTGTCTTTGCCGGCCATACCGACGTCGTGCCCACTGGCCCGGTCGAGCAGTGGAGCAGCGATCCCTTTGTACCGACGATAAACGATGATGTCATGACCGGTCGTGGCACGGCCGATATGAAGAGCAGTATCGCCGCCATGATCTGTGCCTGTGAAAATTTTCTAGCTGACAATAAATCGATCAGCGGCTCTATCGCTTTTCTGATCACCAGTGATGAAGAAGGCCCTGCTGTCGACGGCACGGTAAAAGTCATCGACTATCTGCAAGACAAAAACAAGAAGATAGACTGGTGTCTGGTCGGTGAACCTTCGAGCACCAGCCGGCTCGGTGATGTCATCAAAAACGGGCGACGCGGCTCCATGTCCGGTGATCTCACCATCCACGGCGTACAGGGCCACATCGCCTACCCGCACCTGGCGAAAAACCCCATCCATCTATTTGCCCCTGCCCTGCAGGAACTGACCAGCGAAGTCTGGGACCAGGGTAACGAACACTTTCCACCGACCAGTTTTCAGATATCCAACATCAATGCCGGTACCGGTGTGAGCAACGTCATCCCCGGGGATCTGAACGTGCAGTTCAACCTGCGTTTTTCCACGGCGATTACCGATGCTCGGATCAAACAGCGCGTAGAAGCCATCCTCGACAAACACGAACTCAACTATAGCCTCGAGTGGTCGATCTCCGGGCAACCTTTCCTGACGGCTGACGGCAGACTTGTCGATGCAGCAAAACAGGCGATAAGATCTGTCTGTGGTATCGAGACAGAACTCTCGACCTCCGGCGGCACCTCCGATGGCCGTTTCATCGCACCCACCGGTGCCCAGGTGGTCGAACTCGGACCGATCAATGACAGCATCCACAAGATCGATGAGAACATTAATATCAATGATCTCGAACAGCTGACAGCGGTTTATACAGAGGTATTGAGCAATCTGTTTAGTGATGACTAAATTTTTAACCCTGATATCGTAACCCGGAGATCATAACTCAGGGGCCGGCGTAACAAAACGCACGATAGCTGAACAATACGCTACACTCTGCCTGTAAACCTGTAAAATAATTCCAGAATTATAATAATAAAAAATCAGAGGGCAGAAAAATGGAAGAAAAAAAGGTCTGGTTCAGTAACGAGAGAGTCTGGTTCAGCTTCTTTATGATCCTGGCGCTGACACTCAACTTCGGTTTTTTTATCGGCGAACTCGATGACCCGCAACACCATAACGTATTCGAATTATTTGCCGTTATCGTCATCAACATGATCGCCACCGTGCTCAAACTGGGCGATCGCACGCAGCTGGGGCCCATGCTTCTCGCCACCAGCCTGGTCGCCCTGGTACAGCTAGTCTCAGCTTCCCTGGTCTGGGCCTTTGCTGTTCACGTCAATGATACCGGCCTGACGCCGTCGGTGATGGCTACCATCGTATCACTGAGTGGTGGCGCTGTGCTGGCTAACGTCATTTCAGTCATCCTGCTGATGATAGAAACCACGCTTCAGCGCCGTTAGACCAGCTACCGTATAACGGCCAACGGCATCAACCATGCACACGGATAAACCTGAGTCAGCGAAGCGGCATGATGACTTATCCGATGATCCGATGAATACGACATCGGACGACCTTCAGAGCAGCACGGATAAAACAGAAAGCTTTAGTTCTGAAGAACCGTTTACCCCGCAGACCGCGATGATCATGCGGCGCATGCGTACCCCCCTGTTGATATTGATCAGCGTTTACGCCATCGCCGTCCTCGGCATGGTATTAATCCCCGGCATCGACGATCATGGCAATCCATGGAACATGACGTTTTTCCATGCTTTCTACCTGGTCAGCTATACCGCCACCACTATCGGCTTCGGCGAGATCCCCTACGCACTTACGGACGCCCAGCGCATGTGGGTGTTATGCACCATCTATATGACCGTCATCGCCTGGTTCTATGCCATCGGCAGTATCCTTGCCCTGGTACAGGACCCTGTCTACCAGCAGACACGCAAGCGGGAACGTTTCAAGAAAGAGGTCGCCGGCATGAGTGATTTCTACCTGGTCTGCGGACTGGGCGAGACCGGCTTCGAGATCGTCAAAGCGTTGAGCAGGGAACACTACCGCGCCATCGTCATCGAGGAAGATGAGAGCAAACTGCTGGAACATAATATACATTCGCTGGCAGAACACGTACCGGTGCTGATCGCCGATGCCGCCATCCCGAAAAACCTGAAGATGGCCGGCATTGCAGATGACCACTGCAAAGGCGTTATCGCCGCCACCGCCTCGGACGAGATCAACCTGAAGATCGCCATCAGCAGTAAGCTGCTGCATCCCGACGGCATGGTCGTGTGTCGCTCGGACATACAGAGCTATGAAGAGAATATGCTCTCATTCAAAACCGACCATGTGATCAACCCCTATCGCACCTTTGCCACCATCTTTTCCATGCTGTTGCACTCGTCTTCCATGTACATGATTTTTAACTGGCTGACCGGTGCACCTGATTGTCGATTGAGCGAGATAGAAGACCCGTTAAAGCTCAACCATGGCCGCTGGATCCTGTGCGGTTATGGCCGCTTCGGAAAAACGGTGCACCAGACCCTGCAGAAACACCAGACCAGAACCACTATCCTGGAAGCCGACCCGGCTATCTGTGAACAGTTCAAAGAAGACCACGCCGGTCAGGCCGATAACATCATCACCGGCAGCGGCGTCGATGAGACAGCGCTCAACAATGCGGAGATAGAGGATGCTGTCGGCATCATCGCCGGCACCGATGACGACTCGAACAACCTGTCGATCATCATGACAGCGATGCAGATGAACCCCGATATCTTCGTCGTAGCAAGACAGAACCAGCGCCACAACACCGAGCTGTTCGAACGCAGCAAAGCCGACCTGGTGATGCAGCCGCGCGAGATCACCGCCCGCATCATCCGCGCACAGCTGCTCAACGCTTTGCTCATCCCGTTTCTCAATAAAGCCAGTGAGCGTGATACACAGTGGACCAACATCACTATCACCCGTCTTATCGCCGTTGCCGGTGAATGTAAACCGCATGTCTGGACCACCGAGATCAACCAGGACATCACCCCAGCCATCATGCGTGCGATGGAATTGGGGCGCAGTATCAAACTCGACTGCCTGCTAACCGATCCCGCAGCAAAGGCAAGTAAACTGGACTGCGTCGCCCTGCTGCACGAGCGCGACGGCGAGCATCAGTTACTGCCGGATGACGATATCGAACTGCAGGCCGGTGACAAGATCCTGTTCTGCGGCAAGCACGATGCGAAAGACGCCATGCAATGGATACAGCAGGTCATGAGCAGCCTCAACTACGTCATGTCATACGAGAGCGAACCTGAAAGTTTTATCTGGCGAAGATTTTTCCGCAAGAAAAAAGCCGGTGAGCGCAGGAACAGGCCACGGTAAGCACTCCACAGGAGCGAGTCAAAAACCCTGCTCTGCCGACAGGACAAGGATAAGCCACGCTGTTATAATCCCTTTCTTTTTACGAACGCCCGGCCCCGGTAGCTCAGCTGGATAGAGTGGCCCCCTCCTAAGGGGCAGGTCACAGGTTCGACTCCTGTTCGGGGCACCAACAACTTACAAAGGTAATAATCATGTCTACAGTCACACTGGAAACCAGCCACGGTAATATCACTATCGAACTCGATGCGGAGAAAGCGCCAGAGACCGTAAAGAACTTTTTAAACTATGTGAATGATGGTTTCTATGACGGTACGATCTTTCATCGTGTAATCCCTAACTTCATGGTTCAGGGTGGCGGCTTTATGCCGGGCATGGTGCAGAAACGCCCTGAAGAGCCGATCAAAAATGAAGCTGACAATGGTCTGACAAACGATCGCGGCACGATTGCTATGGCCCGTACCAACGACCCGCATTCTGCAACTGCACAGTTTTTTATCAACCACAACGATAACGCCTTCTTGAACCACACTGCGCCATCAGGTGCTGGTTGGGGATATTGTGTATTTGGAAAAGTGACGGATGGTATGGATGCGGTTGATGCTATTGCGGCAGTCAGTACTGGTAATGAAGGCGGTCATGGTGATGTACCTACCGAAACCGTCACTATCAATAAAGCGACTGCATCCTAGTCGTCCTGACAACAGCTGCTGTTGATCGATTTCCTTAGCTGTCAGTTTTGAGCAACACTGTCTTTATCTCCGATCTACACCTGGCACCTGAGCGCCCGCAAATCATCGCGCTGTTCCTGCGCTTTGCTGATGCTGTCGCAGCAAAAGCAGACACGCTATTTATCCTCGGAGATTTTGTCGAATACTGGCTGGGTGACGATGACCCTGCGCCTGCCCTGACGCCGATCTTCGACAAACTTGCTGAGCTGTCAGAAAAGCACGGCACCCGTGTTTTCTTCATGCATGGCAACCGTGACTTTCTCATCGGTGAGAAACTGGCCGAGCGCTGCCACTTTCAGCTGATAGACGAACCCTATGCCTTGAGCATGAACGGTAAAAAGATGTTATTGATGCACGGTGATACATTGTGCACCGATGATATTGAATACCAGAAATTTCGTCAGATGGTGAGAAGCCCGCTGTGGAAACAGGAGATACTGAGCAAGTCGCTGGAAGAGCGGATACAGATCGCCAGACAGTTTCGCGAACAGAGCCAGAAGTCCACGACTGAAAAAGAAGAGACCATCATGGACGTCAATCAGCAGGAGACGGATAAAGTGTTTATCGATAATGATATAACACTTCTGATCCATGGCCACACGCATCGCCCTGCCATCCATCATAAGACTATCAACGGTATAGAAACCACCCGTATCGTTCTCGGTGACTGGTATAACACAGGCAGTTATCTGATTATCAGAGACGACGATAACTATGCTGACCCAGAATTAAAGGTTTATACATAAGCGAGTGATGCCTGCTTTCGGCCAGAAGCAGACCATAAGCAAAAACAAAATTTTTCGCGCAGAGCCGCAGAGACGCAAAGATAAAAACATTGTTTGTA
>JADFWE010000138.1 GCA_015222915.1 Pseudomonadota bacterium
ATAGCCACTGGTTCATTTCGTGTTTTTAGCTTTTAACGAACGACGAATAACGAAAGACGAATAACTTCTCCTTTGTGTCAGAAACAGACCTGTTTGTGTCATAAAAAAGCCGCTTTATGAATATTCACAAAGCGGCTTTCTGTACTGCGTTTTGTTGCAAAAACTTACCCGAGATTATAGATCTGGTTCATATAGAACTGTTCATATTCGGTACCCGGTAATGCCTTGCTCCAGTAAAACCCCTGTCCGAACTGGCAACCGATGCTCTTCAAGACACTCAGCTGCCGATCATTCTCAACACCCTCAGCAAGCAGGCTTAACTTCAGCCCCCTGGTCAGACCGGCGATAGCATCCACGATCGCAGAATCTTCCTCACTGTCAGGGATACCGGCGACAAAGGCACGGTCGATCTTGACCACGTCGATCGGGAACTCTTTCAGGTAGGCCAGTGACGCATAACCGGTACCAAAATCATCCAGTAACACTCTGATACCCATCGCCCGAAGTTTTTTCAGAACACCCTCGACTTCACCGACATTATCGATCAGCGTGCGCTCAGTGACTTCCACAGACAGTGATGAACCATCAACACCATATTCAGACATCGCCTGGGTAAACAGGGCAACCAGATCCTGCTCTTTAAACTGACGAGGTGACAGGTTGATCGATACGTTCTGATCTTCTAGTCCGGCATCAGCCCAGTGTTTTAGCTGTTTGCAGACACTGTTTATCAGCCACTCACCCACCGGTACGATCAGTCCGCAGTCTTCGATGATAGAGATAAAGTCTGACGGCTGGATCATCCCCTTGTCAGGATGCTGCCAGCGTAGCAGTGCCTCTACACCGACCACTACATTTTTATGAATATCGATGATAGGCTGATAGTGGAGTAAAAACTCATCTTTTTCGAAAGCCGATTTCAGACTGTTCTCAAGATCCAGTCGCTCCATCGCAGTGACACTCATCTCCGGTTTATAGAACTGGAAACAATGACGGCCATTCTCTTTTGCACGATACATCGCAGTATCGGCATTTTTCAATAAGGTACGCGGGTCTTTACCATCGCCAGGATAGACCGCAATACCGATAGAAGCGCTGGTGTAGGTCTCCTGATCATCCAGACGAACATTATGTTCCAGGATGGTGGTCAGGTTATCAGCGATCGAAATCGCATCGTCAGGGCTGTCGATCCCTTCGATGATAACCGCAAACTCATCACCACCCAGACGCGCGATGGTATCGGCACGGCGTAATGATTTTGAGATGAGGTGCCCTACCGCTTTGATCAGTTTATCACCGGCATCGTGGCCAAATGAGTCGTTCACCAGTTTGAAATCATCGATATCGACCAGCATCAACGCCATCGATGTCTTGCTTCTCTCGGCACGGATCACCGCCTGTTCGAGACGGTCAGAAAATAACAGGCGGTTAGGCAGGTCGGTCAGGGTATCACGATACGCCAGTAATTTAACTTTGCGTTCGGCGATAACCTTCGCTACAACCGATTTCACGCGATGTTTGAGCACCGCCCATTTGATCGGCTTGGTAATAAAGTCGATAGCACCCACTTCATAGGCGCGCTCTACAGAGGCGTCATCATCGAGGCCGGTAATCATCATCACCGGAATATCGGTGTGGCCTTTTTCCTTGATCTGCTGACAGGTGGTAAAACCGTCGATACCGGGCATGACCGCATCGAGGAGGATGAGTGCAGGATGATGTTTTTCAACAGCCTTGATCGCTTCAAGTCCATCAGAAGCTTCGACGATATCAAAGTCTTCAGATTCGAGAACATGGCGCACCATCAGACGGATAGATGGATCATCATCCGCTAATACTACGATGGGCCTTTCTTCGTACTTCTGGGTATCACTGAATAGTGAAACAACGTTAGACATAAATTACAGCTCCGCCTTTAAATTGGTATTTACTGACTCCGTTCTCGTATAGGAAGCATCACCTTCCCTTTTCTGATTACAAGAACCCGCCCATATGACGATGAGACGATTATCAGATATCTTTGCCCTAGTGTAGGTCTTTCAACACCAGTACGCATCAAATGTACCAATAAAAAGTCAATTTTTCCTAATAAAAATACTACATCAGTCGAATTCGAAAGAAAACACCGTTTATCAGACCATAATTACCGGTTATTCAGTCAGTTACACCAGCATATATGTACGTTTAGTCATATATTTCAGGATTTAGCCTACTTTAAGCTCTTTTCGACCAGTTCGGTAACATCCCTGGACAGTTCGGGCAGTGCAATCAGACGCTGCAGTTCAGCTTTCATCAGATGTTGACGGACTTCATTATGCCGTTTCCAGCGAGTTAATGGCACACACAGACGTGATGCGATCTGTGGATTCATGGCATCGATCTTTTCGATATACTGGCCTAATAAATCATAACCAAAACCATTCTCATCATGAAAACAGGTTGGATTTGCCGAACAGAAGGCTCCTAACAGTGAACGCACCCGGTTAGGATTTTTGATATCAAAATCGGCATGTTCAAATAATGCCTTAACATTTGCCTTAGCCGAAGCATGCGGCACCGTCGCCTGCACGGTGAACCATTTGTCGAGCACCAGATTATCGCCCTGCCACTGCTGATAGAACCGTGCGGTCACATCTGCCGCAGCCGGTGCTTCATGATGCAGCAGAGCTCTGAACGCTGCCATCTGATTGGTCATATTATCGGCATCGTTAAACTGCGTTAAGGCTAACGCCTCGCCCGAGGTATCGATTCCGCCATCGACGTACATGAGATAACCCAGTGCCTGATTGCGTAAAAAACGTTCCGCCATGGCGTCCGGCGACAGGCTGAAGACATCTTGCGTATTTGCCTGATAGACCGAAACAAAATCGGCCTGCAGCTGCTGCGCCAGGTGGGCGTAGATAAATTCTCTTGCCTGATGGATCGCATCGACATCGATGACCGGCATCATCTCACCGATGTAGGTCAGCGATGGCAGCGTCAGGGCACGGGCGATCAGCGCCTTGTCGAGATCCTTGTCCACCAGGGTCTTCCGGCATGCCGCCACATAATATTCAGGTAGCTGTAATGTCTCGCCGGCATTGATCGCCTTCACCATCGACAGGATGAGGCGCGTCGATAACTGCTGCCCTGCCTCCCATCGATTAAAATCATCAGATTCATGCGCCATGCACATGGCCAGCTCTTCATCATCGCGTTCGAAATCTAGCTTTACCGGTGCAGAATAACCCTGCAAGATTGATAATACCGGTTTGTCAGCAATATCTTTAAAGGTAAAACTCTGTTGCTGCTCAGTGAAATTGAGTACCATCGCCCCATCCCCTTCCGAGATAGAATCATCACTGTCTTCAGCAAGCCGTAGCGGTATGGACCGTGCCTGCTGATCCAGCAGCCCGACTTTCACCGGTATATGAAAAGGCTGTTTTTCATCCTGTCCCGGGGTTGCGGGCGTATGCTGCGAAAGACTAAGCGTATATGTTTTCTGCTGCTCATCAAAACGCTCCTGAACCGAAATCTCGGGCGTGCCCGCCTGCTTGTACCAGCGTCTGAACTGGCTCAACTCTACCCCGCTGGCATCTTCCATTGCTCTGACAAACTCTTCCGTGGTCACCGCCTGACCATCGTGACGTTCAAAATACAGATCCATACCGGCATGGAAATTTTTATCACCCAGAAGCGTGTGGATCATACGGATGATCTCAGCACCTTTGTTATAGACCGTTACCGTGTAGAAGTTATTGATCTCCTGGTAAGCATCAGGCTGAATAGGGTGCGCCATCGGGCCTGCATCTTCAGCAAACTGCGCAGTACGTAATATATTCACATCATCGATGCGTTTCGGTGCGGCTGAATTCATATCAGCGGTGAACTGCTGATCACGGAAGACCGTCAGACCTTCTTTCAGTGTTAGTTGAAACCAGTCGCGGCAGGTAACCCGGTTACCGCTCCAGTTATGGAAATACTCATGCCCGATAACCCCTTCTATACCGATAAAATCCGTATCGGTCGCCGTATCCTGTTTCGCCAGCACGTATTTTGAATTGAAAACATTCAGGCCCTTATTTTCCATGGCCCCCATATTGAAATCATCGACCGCGACGATGTTATAAACATCAAGATCATATTCCCGGCGATAGGCTTCTTCATCCCAGCGCATCGATTGTTTTAAGGAGACCATAGCAAATTCGCATTTATCGATATTGTGATCTTCTACGTAGATACGTAGCAGCACATCACGTCCGCTACTGGTAATAAAATGGTCTTCGATAAATGACAGATCACCGGCAACCAGTGCAAACAGGTAACAGGGTTTTTTGAACGGATCCTGCCACTTCGCCCAATGTCGTCCGTCATCGTAATCACCGGACGCGACAGGGTTACCATTCGATAAAAGCACCGGATAGCTTTCTTTATCGGCGATAATGGTAGTAGTAAACAGCGCCATCACATCCGGTCGATCCAGGTAGTACGTGATCTTCCTGAAACCTTCGGCCTCACACTGTGTGCAGTAGTTACCGCTGGATTTGTACAGACCTTCCAGTGAAAAGTTTTCCTGTGGCTTTATAAACGTTTCGATCACCAGATCAAAAGCGTCAGGCACGTCAGCGATGACCAGTTCCGTGTCCGTAACCTGATAAGCACGGCTATCGATCAGTTCATCATTTATTTTCACATCACCCAACTGCAGGCACTCACCCATCAAGACCAGTGCTGCCGCTTTATCAGAAGTATTTCGCTTCAGCTGCAGATTTGAAACCACCCGTGTTTCATCTTCACCCAGCTCAAAAGTCAGATCGACATGATCGATCCAGAAATCAGGCTCGGCATAATCTTTAAGATAAATCGTCTTGGAATGGTGATCGAGGTCTTTCATTGATGTCCCGCTGTGCAATGTAAAAAAGAGGACAGAATACCACATAAAAAAGCCCGGTCAGTATCGACCAGACCAATTTAAGAAAGCTCGGATCTATTCGTGAAATCGCGAAGAATTAAAGGGGAC
>JADFWE010000139.1 GCA_015222915.1 Pseudomonadota bacterium
AAAAGCTTTTCCTCGGCGTCTCTGCGCCTCGGCGGTGAAGTTTTTTAATCCTTGTGGATGTCGCCTATGTGTCAATAGCGGAACTGGCTACATTAGCGATTCCAGCGAGACTCATCACTTATTTGTTTCACCGTACCTTCGATCCACTCAAACACCTCGGCATTTATCTCATCGGCGCTGCGGTCTTTCGATTCTATCGCCGGGCCGATGACTACAGTGATCTTACCCGGCCATTTGATGAAACTGTGTTTTGGCCAGAACTCACCGGCATTATGCGCTATAGGGATTACCGGATAACCGCTTTTGGATGCGAGCAAGGCACCACCGATCTTGTATTTTCTGGTCTTGCCGGGTGCGGTGCGCGTACCTTCAGGAAAAAGGATCAGCCACTCACCGGCTTTAAGTTTCTTCGTGCCTTTTTTGATCAGCTGATTTATTGCCGAGCGACCGGCACCACGGTTGATAGCGATGGGATCCGTTAATGCCAGCGCCCAACCGAAGACCGGGATCAACATCAATTCACGTTTAAACACCCAGTGAACATAAGGCGTGAACGAATGCAGCACCAGCGTCTCCCAGGTTGATTGATGCTTGCACAGGATGATGGCGTTCTCACGATCAAGATGCTCCTGCCCGCTAACCTCGAAGGTCAGGCCGCAAAAGATCTTTAATAGAGCGATATTAACCTTCGCCCATAACCGGGCCACCTTCAGACGAAATCGAGGGCTGGTAAAAAACAGCAGTACGATGGCCAGACCAAAAAACACCGTGTTGATAAGAAAGCCTGCCCAGAACAGGACAGATCGAACAAATAATACAGGTTTGGAATTCATAGATAATAATTATTACAAGATAGCAGAAACGGCTGCAGCAAGATCGTCATATACCGGAACGGTTTCCTCACACTCCGCCTTGAGGATCTTCTCGGCTTTTATACCTTTGCCGGTGCGCACCAGTATAGCCTGAGCGTTTGCATTTTTCGCGGCCTTCATATCTGAAACGCTATCGCCGATGAAGACGACTTCCTGCAGCGAGACATTGAAACGCTGACCGATCTCCAGCAGCATCCCCGGTTTTGGTTTGCGGCAATCGCAGCCATCATCCGGTCCATGCGGGCAATAAAAGATAGCATCGATATGGCCGCCTATCTTATCTAACAACTCATCCATCTTTTTATGCATGGCGGACAGCGTTTCGATATCGAAGTAGCCTCTCGCAAGACCCGACTGATTGCTTGCCACCACCACGGTATAACCGCCATGGTTCAGACGTGCAATCGCTTCCAGGCTGCCTTCTATCGGCCGCCATTCTTCCGGACTCTTGATGTAATAATCAGAGTCATGGTTTATCACGCCATCACGATCAAGAACGATAAGTTTCATTGCGCAAACGCACCTTGTTTAAGACTGATGCAGACGCGACATATCGGCCGCCCGCAGGAAAAGCTGGTTCATGGTATTCAATAAGGCGATGCGGTTATTTTTTATCGCTTCATCATCCGCCATCACCATCACCGAATCAAAAAATGCATCGACCGGATCACGCAATGATGACAGTTCGCTCAGGGCTGCTTCATAATCACCGGTATCGAACAGCGGCTCTACCGTCCTGCTCAAAGTGCTCAATCTTTCGTACAGATCTTTCTCAGCATCTTCGGCAAACAGACTTTCGTCGATCGCAGCCATATCAGACACGGCTGATTTTTTGAGGATATTGGCCACACGTTTATTAGCCGCTGCCAGACTTTTCGCTTCGTCCAGTTCACGGAAGGCAGTAACCGCCTTTATGCGCTTATCGAAATCCAGCGGCCGTGACGGTGACAATGCGGATACTGCATCAAAGACATCTGCTGTGATAGCTGCATCTTTGCTGCGATCAAGATAGTAAGCTCGCAGCCTCTCGACGATGTAGTCGAACACTTCCCGCTCTACTTTGCTGGCGTCGACTTTGTCGGCCAGCAGTTTCGCGCTGAGACTGATCATCTGCTTCAGATCAAGATCGAGCTGCCGCTCGATGATGGTACGCAACACGCCCAACGCCGCCCGGCGCAGCGCATAAGGATCTTTTTCACCGCTAGGTTTCTGCCCGATAGCAAAGATACCGACCAGGGTATCCATTTTGTCGCAGATCGACAATATCTGGCCGGTTGTCGTCGCCGCGGTATCATCGCTAGCGCCGCGTGGTTTGTACTGCTCATCCAGTGCTTGCGCCACTTCTTCAGCCTCGCCGGCGACCTGTGCGTAACGTTTACCCATCACGCCCTGCAGCGAAGCGAACTCGCCGACCATATCGGTCATCAGGTCGCACTTGCTCAGTATCGCGGCGCGTTTAATATAGTCGATATCGGCATCCAGTTCTCTCGCTACCGATTCGGCCAGCTGCGCGACCCGCCGGGTCTTGTCTGCGATGGTGCCTAGCTTCGCCTGAAACACGACCTTCTCCAGCGCTTCATTGAAATTTTCCAGTGGCTGTTTCTGGTCCTGCTCCCAGAAAAACTTTGCATCTGCCAGCCGTGGGCGGACCACGCGTTCGTTACCAGCTTTTACTTTTTCGGGCGACTTACTATCGATATTGCTGATGGTGATAAAGTAATTTTTCAGCTTCGAAGCCGTATCCGCCACCGGACCATCCATTACCGGAAAGTATTTCTGGTTATCCTGCATGGTTTTTATCAGAGCCTCTGCCGGCACTTCCAGGTATTCCTCATCGAACTCACCAGCGACTGCCACCGGCCACTCGTTCAGTGCCGTGACCTCTTCCAGCAGATCGTCATCGAGCACTGCCTCGGCGTTCAGCTTCGCCACGGCGTCGATGACCTGTTGTTTTATCGTCTGTTTTCGCTGATCAAAGTCAGCGATAACAAAGCCCTGTGACAGCAACGTCTGCTGGTATTCACCGGCTGTTTTTAAAGTGATCTCTGCCGGCGCATGAAAACGGTGACCCAAGGTTTTGTCCGAAGATTTCAGTCCCAGCACTTCTGCATCGATAACGTCTTCACCATGCATCAGTGCCAGCCAGTGGACAGGGCGAACGAATTCCGCATCGCTGTCTCCCCAACGCATGCGTTTCGGGATCGGCAGTTTAGCCAGCGACTGATTGATGATGTCTTCTATCAGCTCGGATAATGCCCGGCCTTTCTCGGTGGCCTTAAACACCAGCCAGACACCTTTATCGGTTTCCTGCTGCCGCAGGTCGCCGACCTCGACACCGCAGGAACGGGCAAAGCCCATCACCGCTTTGGTCGGATTGCCGTCATCATCATAGGCCGCTTTAAGATTCGGGCCTTTGCGTTCGACATCTCTGTCCGGCTGCGAGCCGGCAAGATCTCTTATCAGAACCGCCAGCCTTCTCGGTGCGGCAAACGATTCTACGGCATCGATTTCGAATCCGGCTTTTTTCAGTCCATCGACGATTCCGCCGGTGAAGGCCTGCGAGAGTTTCCGTAGCGCTTTTGGCGGTAACTCTTCGGTGCCGAGTTCGATCAGTAGATCTTTAGTAGCCGTGGTACTCATGCTGCACCCCCGGACACTTTACTGTCTGTCTGACTGTTACCGATAGGGAAGCCAAGCGCTTCTCGCGAATCGTAATAAACCTGTGCCACTGCCCTCGATAGCGCCCGCACCCGCAGGATGAACCGCTGACGTTCGGTCACCGAGATCGCATGGCGCGCATCCAGCAGGTTGAACGCACGCGAGGCCTTTAATACCATCTCGTAAGCTGGCAACGGCAGGCCCAGCTCGATCAGACGCTGACTCTCCGACTCACAGTCATCGAATTCTTTGAACAGGATGCCGGTGTCGGCGTGCTCGAAGTTATAGGTCGACATCTCGACCTCATTCTGATGGAACACATCGCCGTAGGTCACATCGCCTTGCGGACCGCGGGTCCAGATGAGGTCATAGACACTTTCTTTTTCCTGCAGGTACATCGCCAGACGCTCCAGACCGTAGGTGATCTCACCGGTGACCGGCCGGCATTCCAGTCCGCCGACCTGCTGGAAGTAGGTGAACTGGGTCACCTCCATGCCGTTCAGCCAGACTTCCCAGCCCAGCCCCCAGGCACCTAAGGTAGGCGACTCCCAGTTATCTTCTACAAAACGCACATCGTGCTCCAGCAGATCAAAACCCAGTGCTTCCAGCGAGCCCAGATACAGGTCCTGAATATCATCCGGTGATGGTTTTAATACCACCTGGAACTGGTAGTAATGCTGCAGACGGTTCGGGTTCTCGCCATAGCGGCCATCGGTAGGACGACGGCAGGGCTGCACGTAAGCAGCACGCCAGGGTTCAGGACCGATAGCGCGTAAAAAAGTTGCCGGATGAAAGGTGCCGGCACCTACTTCCATATCCAGTGGCTGTAATATCGCGCAGCCCTGTTTTTGCCAGTAGTCCTGCACCGCGAAGATGAGTCCCTGAAATGTCGAAACGTCGTAAGCCATGTATCTGAAATGCCTGAATATTTATTAAATAAGTTGCGAATTATAACCTATGGAGGCGCTGATTTATTCTGAATGCGTAGATTGTACGAAGAATCATCCAGATTCGAGGCGTGAATCGCTCGGATAATCGGCTATCACGATAGTCTCACAACGAAAAACGGGGGATTCTGTGTGCGAGATGCAATCTTCAGAATGGATCATAGGCTCCCCAGGAAACCGTAGATTTGATCGTGAAATCCTCGCTTGCATGGCGTTTCATATAAAAAAGGGCTATAACTGATGATAATCACACTGATAAATGCTCAAAAACTGATCTTATAGCTGTCAATAAACAGAGGTGAGAACATGAGAAGCGAAAGCACGAAAAAACAGTTTATCCTGGATTCTTCAGAACTTTCTCAATGGCACACGCTGGTGCAGGAAGCTGAACGGGATTATGGCTGCCGCCTGGATGAGGCCATGCAGAGTTACCTGGTGTTTACGCTGATGCGTTTCTCAAAAGATCAGCAGCTCAATTCTAAAGCACTGGCTCTCGATTACCTGAACTCACACCACCTTTCCGGCAAACTGCGCAGCGAACAGTTGCGTGATATCGGCGACCAGTGCCTGCTGGTGTCCGGCCTGTATCCACAGTCAGCGGAGAGAAGACAGGTAGGAGTAAATTACTATGTCGATCTCGGCCGTTCCGCCTACCACCATATCAGCAGCGTCACCCAGCAGGGCATCGCCGAGTTATATCAGCAGCTGGCCGAGAGTTTTGTCCTGCTGATGGACCTGCTGCAAACCATCCGCCAATACAGCACGCCTGCATTGCAACCGATCGCAGCGATGGAACTGTGGCAGAAAACCGGTAGTCGCGCCGCTTACCACCAGATATCAGATAATAATGCCATACCTGTGCACGGATTTTTTATCAACGGCAAGGGAAAGCATTAATGTTTTTCGATTCGCGATTGATGCCTGTTGTTGACACAAAGCAGACCTTAAAAGCGTTTAAAGAAAAATTGCTCGCGCAAAGCCGCAGAGACGCAAAGATAAAAACGGATAA
>JADFWE010000140.1 GCA_015222915.1 Pseudomonadota bacterium
GTGATGACCGACGGCAGTCTTTTTTTTGACAATAACGGCGAGGAATACAAGGCCTTCAACTCACTGGACGGGCATGGCCTGCGCATGTTGCAGGAGTGTGGAGTAAAGGTGGCGGTTATTACCGGACGCAAGTCCGAACTGGTCAAACACCGTATGCATGATCTCGGTGTCACCCTGCTATACCAGGGCTACCGCGACAAGATCCCGGCTTTTGATTCTCTGCTAAAAGAAGTCAACCTCAGCAAAGACCAGATCTGCTATGTCGGTGACGACGTGGTCGATCTGCCGGTGATGTCACAGCTGGATTTCACCATCGCGGTACAGAATGCACATCCGTTTGTAAAAAAACATGCCTCGTGGACCAGCGAACGCAGCGGCGGCAGCGGTGCAGTACGTGAAGTCTGTGAATTCATCCTCGATGCCAAAGGCCTGCTCGATGACAAGCTTCAATCCTACCTCCATCAGAAACAGGATTAACCTGTCCGTCCGCCGACATCCTCCAGTGATGACTTATAAAACGTTCAAGCAAGCTACCGACCAAGACATCCAGCGATGAAACGCACGCTCAGTCTTTTTATCCTTTTCGCCGTCACCATCTTTGTGCTGTGGTCGACCATGAACAAAACCAGTGAGGAGCGTCTGGCTCAAGTGCCTAAAAACCAGCGCTTTGTCGAGCTTTTTATGGAGACATTCAAATTAACCGCCATGGACGAAACCGGTGCTCCGAGCTATACACTGAACGGTGAGCGTCTGGAGAAATTCAATAATTCTGACGACACCGAGATCAGAAAACCGGTGTTCCACATGTTACAGCCCGAAAAACAATGGGTCGTCAGTGCTGATTTCGCCCTACTCAACGACAAGGATGAAACCATCATGCTGAAAGAAAATGTTGTGATGCAACAACAAAATACTGAACCTGCCGTCACCATACGCACTCCAAACATGATGATATATACCCGCACGCAGATAGCAAAAACCAAAGCGCCGGTCGAAATCACCCAGGGAAATTCACAGATACACTCCATCGGCATGATCTATAATAATATAACCAGCGATCTGGAACTGTCGTCCGACGTGAACGGCTATTATCTACCTTTTGATCAAGCCTTATGAACAGAATAATTAAAAACCGCACTGGCCGACTACCGGCAATACTGCTGCTGTGTACATTATCCCCCGGCATGCCGACCAGCAGCATTGCAGACGTAGTAGCTACTACGAGATCTGCAGATACAGCAACAGCGGGCACAGAGGCAGAAAAAATCTTCATCAACGCTGATCGCATGCAGATGAACATCGAGTCCGGCCTTAGCGTCTATACCGGCAACGTGAAATTTTCACAGGGTGAACTGGTGTTGACCGGTGACAGGATAACCGTTCAGCAGCGCGAAAACGAAGTGGAGCGTGTCACGGTCATCGGCAAACCTGCACACTACAATCATGTCACTAAAAAAGGCGAAAACATTCAGGCCAAGAGTGAGAAGATGGTCTATACCGCCAGCAGAAATGAGCTGGTGCTGACCATCAACGCGCAGGTAAAACAGACCGGTCACCAGGTGAACAGCCAGCGAATTGTTTATGACACCTTGAAAAAGATCGTTATCGCTGGCGAAAAAGCAGACTCTTTCGACGCCCCGGATGAAAACCAACGGGTCAAGATCACTCTCACGCCAAAGACAGCACCACAAAAGTCCTCTAAAAAAGCCACCGGGAAAGCCCAGTAGAAATATGGCTACGCTGAGCGCACACAATTTAGTAAAAACCTACAAATCACGCACCGTTGTCGATGATGTTTCTTTTGACGTCTGTAGTGGCGAAGTCGTCGGCCTGCTCGGCCCCAATGGCGCTGGCAAAACCACCAGCTTCTATATGGTGGTCGGCCTGATACAGGCGGACAAAGGCAGCATCCTGCTCGATGACAAAGACATCACCCGGTTGCCGATGCACGCCAGAGCACAACAGGGACTGGGATACCTGCCGCAGGAAGCCTCTGTCTTCCGCAAGCTGAGCGTCGAAGACAATATCCTTGCCGTGCTGGAGGCAAAAAAGGAACTCGATCATGAGCAACGCCAGGAAAAGCTGAATGCACTGATCGACGATCTGCAGATCGACCACATCCGTCACAATACCGGCATGAGCCTCTCCGGCGGCGAGCGCCGGCGGGTAGAGATCGCCCGTGCACTGGCCTCACAGCCGACTTTTATCCTGCTCGACGAACCCTTCGCAGGGGTCGACCCGATATCCGTCATCGAGATCCAGAAAATCGTCAAACACTTGATCGAGCGCAATATTGGTGTGCTTATTACCGACCATAATGTCCGTGAGACCTTGGGGATATGTGACCGTGCTTATATTCTGAGCGCGGCCAAGATTATCGCCCAGGGGCAGCCTGATGAGATTCTTTCGAATGAAGAAGTTCGAGAAGTCTATCTTGGCCGGGATTTTCGTCTATAAATAGGGCTATACAATAATAA
>JADFWE010000141.1 GCA_015222915.1 Pseudomonadota bacterium
CCTGACGAAATATCGTCAACTAAAAAATCTAATAAAACGCTGGTTTCATGTTGCAAGTTGTATGTGGTTTGTTTTTTCTTCTGGTTTTTAACTTATTACTTACAACATAAAACTTAAAACCCGTCTCTACCGCCCTAACCGCCGGCGCACATCAGCCACCCATATCTTGACCGTTTTATCATCCGGCTCCAGCTCGAGATAATCTTCGAACTGCTGCAGCGCACATTCAAAATCATGCATATACAGATCACATAACACGCCCAGATTCCTGATCGCCGGCAGATACTCCGGATGCTCTTTTATTGCATTCTGGTAAGCGGTTCTGGCCGCTTTAAAGCGGCCCTGCTTGCGATATAGCAGACCCAGTTCATTGTTGGCTACCGGGTGACCGATATCCAGCTTTAACGCTTTGATCAGATTCTCTTCGGCCGCTTTTTTATCACCGGTCTTGTTGTAGGCGATAGCGATATTGACAAATGGGGCCGGCAGGCGCTGTTCACGTTCGATAACCGTTTTTAATACCGTGATCGCCTGTTCATTTCTTTCTTCCTGCATCAGCACCACTGCGTTCTTGAAATCCAGCTCCACATCAGAATCGATAACTATATAGTCTGTTGTCTTTTTGATGCTGCTAACATCATACGAATCCTGCCTCACCTGGCCGCCACATGAAGCCAGCACGAGACACAAGACATAGATCGAACAAAGTCGGAACCTGCTCAACATAGCAAACCGTCCACCGCCGATTAATAATCCCATTACACTGTTCACTCTTCACCTTCCCGTGGCTGTGCTTCGTCTGCACCTTGCTCTACCGTTTTTTCTTTCTCTTGTTCTTCTTTCACTGGTTCTTCTTTCACTGGCTCAGCTTCAGATCTACTTGACGACTCACTACCTGCCTTAGCTGTATCAGGTTTCTCCGGCATCGCCGGTTTTTTCTGTATCAAGGTCATGATGCTGCTGGTTGTCTCTGTCTTGGCATAACGCGCCGGCAACAATACCGACAGTTTGACCAGGCTCTTGTCTATCCATTCGTTATATATACCGACGTCGAGCAGCTCCATGTTCTTCTCATGAACATCGATGGCTTTTTCTTCGAAAGGATAAGCCTGCTCTTCGATGACCAGTTCGTACTGTTCCAGCTCATCATCACTCAGGTTGGTCGGACGCTCTGAATCGAGCAGCGCAACGCTGAACTCATAATAGATCTCGGCGATATTGTATGTAGCGGCGGCCGTCACGTCACCCACCTGGTAATCGACCAGCTTGCTATAGGTATCGATCGTAGTACGCATACGCTGTTTCTTTTTCTTCAGGTTCTTTTTGAACGGTTTGACCAGTGCCACTTTTTTGAACGATGCAAGCCCGGGCTCGGCGAGTATCAAAGAAGCGTGAGCGGCCAGGTATTTAGTCCGGTCTGTCCTGCCTTTGCCTGCTATAGCATCACCTGCGACGATCTGTTTTAACTGATAGATATATTGTTTGTGCTTGCCCTGTGCCAGATAGATATCGGCGATCTTCTGGCGTGCCTCAAGTGCATCTTCGATCGGCGTCGGGAAGTAGTCGACCATCTTGATATAGACCAGCAATGCTTTATTCTTTTCGCCGGCTTTCTCATATAGCTCAGCTGCCTGATTCAACGCTTCACGACGCAACGCACGGTCTTCCGGGTTCTCTTTTTCTATACGTTCGAACTCGACCGCTGCCATCAGGTATTTACCGTCTTCCTTATAGACAACCGCAAGTTTTTTGGTGATGTCATGCTGCAGCTCATGTTTTGGATACATCTTTCTGAAACCTTCCAGCACTGTGGCCACCATGCCCCAGTCTTTCAGCAGCATCAAAGATGCGGCAGCATCATATTCAGCCGTAGGCCGTATCTTCGAATTCGGTGCAACCTTCGCCACACGCATGAAGTGCATGGCCGCCAGTTTATGATCACCCAGCTTACGCGCCTGCTCACCCTGTTTGTAAACAGAGGCCGCAAGGTTCTCGGTCAGCGCTACGTAACTCTTGTCTTTCTTATCGGTGAGCTTCAGTGTCTCAGCGTAAGCCGTCTCGGCATCCTTGTAACTCGCTGTATCAAACGAGGCATGTGCTACCACCTTCCAGGCTGAGCGCAGCAGTTTCCTGTCTGCCTGCGGGTAGACCTTGATCACCCGGCGGCCATACCTGATCGCCTGCTCATAATCTTCCAGCGCATACAGATCTTCTACAGCGGCCACCAGTACCACGGCGGCATGTTTATGCGTCGGGAAATAGTCGGCAAATTTCAATGAACTGCGGATGATCTCGCGTTTTACGATATTGCGCTGCGACTGGTTCGCCACCTTGAGATATTCTCTGTAGGCGTACACCGCTGCATAACC
>JADFWE010000017.1 GCA_015222915.1 Pseudomonadota bacterium
ATCGCTGCGGCCATGAGATTTAACGCATCTTCGCGAAACTGACCGGCGGAATAAACCTCTGCAGGATCGATGATGTCGATCAGGTGATGCGGCGATTTCTCCAGGATTTCTTTTTCCGGTTTCGCCGTGCCGATATCCATGCCGCGATAGACCAGTGCCGAATCGACACTGATGAGATCTGACGGTAACTCATCATATATGTGTATCGCCAGATCGGTTTTACCGGTCGCCGTTGGCCCCATGATGAAAACGACAACGGGGGAAGCGGCTTCTGCACCTTGCTGGATAATCAGGTCATTCATAAAATAATGCGTTATAAGTTTTAAGTTGTAAGTTATATGTTGATAACTTAAAGCCTGTTAAGTATGGGGTCGTATGGGAATGGCACTGGTATGGGGTCGGAGTCAATTAACCACCAGGCCGTGCCAATCCTAACGAACTCTCAGAAAAATTGACACCGCACCCTGTCACATCAGGTTTTAAGCTTGTAACTTAAAACTTGTAACATACAACTTAAAACTGCTTTTGTTACCTGCCTCGCATAAAGAGTTTGTCCAGTTCGGCGATGGTCAGCTGAATCCAGGTCGGGCGGCCATGGTTGCACTGGCCGCTGCGTTCGGTGATCTCCATATCACGCAACAGGGCATTCATCTCTTCGATGGTCAGCTTACGATTGGCACGGATCGAGCCATGGCAGGCCATGGTCGACAGTATCTCATTGATCTCCTGCTGGATACGGGTACTGCTGCCGTGGGTCAATAGATCGGAGAGTACATCCCGTAACAGCGTTTCAATATCACTGTTAGACAGGATCACCGGTATCTGGCGAAGTTTGATGCTTTCATCTGCCACCCTGTCGACTTCGAAACCAAGCTTTCTGAACAGCTCTGATTGATCTTCGACAAGCTGCGCTTCTTTACTGCTGACCGAGATCGTCTGTGGCACCAGTAAGGGCTGCGAGCCGATGCCCTCCCCGTCGATAGCCGTTTTCAACCGTTCGTAGGTGATGCGCTCATGGGCGGCATGCATATCTACCAGTACCATTCCTTCTGCATTTTCTGCCAGTACATAGATACCGTGCAGCTGTGCGCGGGCGTAACCCAGCGGCGGCATGTCATCTTTGTCTGCTTCTGCTGGAATCGTCGCCGATATGCTCTGCATCGGATCAGCCTTGCGAGAGAACTCGGTGTAGGCGCGGCGCTGTTCGGCAGCAGCAAACGGCATGGCTGACTGGGATGGCTGCGTATACTGCAGCGGCCGACCCGCCGACCCGCCGGTATCGATATTGGCGGCACTGCTACTGTCAGAACCTGTACCGGAAAAATGCCGGTAATCATGAGTGCTGCTGTCACCGGCCGTCACCTCGGCAAGACTCTTATGTATCGCACGGAACAGGAAATCGTGCACCTGCCTGCCCTGACGGAACCGTACTTCATGTTTTCCCGGGTGTGCATTCACATCGACGATGGCAGGATCACATTCAAAAAACAGCACATAAGCCGGATGACGACCATGAAACAATACATCTGAATACGCCTGGCGCACGGCATGCGTCACCAGCCGGTCTTTCACTACCCGGCCATTGACGTAAAAATACTGCATATCCGCCTGGCTGCGGGAGAACGTCGGCTGCGCGATCCAGCCCCACAGGCGCAGACCTTCATATTCGAAGTCCATATACACCGCCTGCTCGACGAACGCCGGTCCGCAGATCTCGGCGATACGTTTTTCCTGCTGCAGACGGTCACTGGCGGCACGTAAGTTTTTCACCACACGCTGGTTATGGCGTAGAGTGACATCGACATCAAACCGGCTTAATGAGATACGCTTGACCACATCATCGAGATGCGAGAATTCTGTTTTTTCAGTGCGCAGAAATTTTCGACGCGCCGGAATATTAAAGAACAGGTCACGTACCTCGATAGTGGTTCCGGGGCTTTTCGGCGCCGGCATTATCTCACCCGGTTTGCTGTTATTGATGGTGACTGACCAGCTCTCGTCAGCATCGTTCCAGCAGGATGTCAGCTGCAGATGACTGACCGAGGCGATACTGGGCAAGGCCTCACCGCGAAAGCCAAGGCTGGTAACCTGCTCGAGATCATCGATGGAATGAATTTTGCTGGTAGCATGGGGTGACAGTGACAGCACCAGATCATCCTTATGGATGCCATGACCATTGTCACTGATACGGATGAGCTTGCTGCCGCCCTTCTCGATATCGATGGTGATCTTTGTGGCACCGGCATCCAGACTGTTCTCCAGCAGTTCTTTGACCACGGACGCAGGACGTTCGACGACTTCGCCTGCGGCGATCTGGTTAACCAGTTGCACTGGCATGGCCTGGATTCGATGGTTTGATGACATATATAGAGTGTGAACAAGTGAATTGGGGGCTTAGTTTATCGTAAAACGGTAAAAATGTAGCCTCGAAAGACCAGTTAACGCCACCCCTGACCACCTGAAATTCAAAACTTTGAAGACTTCTTTCTCGCAAAGACGCGGAGGCGCAAAGGAAAAACAATATCACTTAATAAAAGTCTTTCTTAGCGTCTCTGCGTCTTTGCGAGAAAACTTGATTTCTCTTCAACAGCTACACCGGATGTTATATGGAATGATTAAATGGATAACGTGCAATCACTTCATATCTCACACCACCTTCAGTCGATATTGATTCTACTAGCACGAAATCTTTTACCTTCCAGTTGATGCTAAATGCAGGATAATCCAGAGGGGAAGATTTTGCTTTACGAAGCAGGCTCACATGCGGCGAATAATCACGTGTTTCACCGTGATAGCCACAAGACGTTAAAGCATCACCAAGACTCGCATGTATCTTTCTTAACGCAGACGGAATGGTTTTCGGCGCAACCCAGAAGACCTTTGCCTTTTCGAAAAAACCGAAATGATCAAGGGTTAGCTCGAACGGCTCTACGG
>JADFWE010000142.1 GCA_015222915.1 Pseudomonadota bacterium
CGCAAAGGAAAAGCGTTTGAGATTTGTCATTGCGAGCGAAGCGCGGCAATCTCTATCGGGCAACCGTGCTATCTAAGTTGGGGTTGCCGCGCTTCGCTCGCAATGACAGGCAAAAAAGTTTTGCTTTTATCTTCGCGTCTCTGCGGCTTTGCGCGAGCAATGTTTTTAGGTCTGTTTTGTGTCAATAAGAGAAGTCAGGGGAATACGTCTAAGAAGTGGCGTCTTGCTCTTTCTTCATCGACTCATTTACCCGTTCACGAAGTTCTTTACCGGGTTTGAAGTGTGGTACGTATTTACCAGGCAAGGCGACTGAACCACCTGTTTTCGGGTTGCGTCCTGAACGTGGGGGACGGTAGTGTAATGAAAAACTGCCGAAACCGCGTATCTCGATACGCTCGCCACTGGACAGTGAATTGCTCATCTGTTCCAGTATGCTCTTAACTGCCAGTTCTACGTCCTTATATGCGAGATGACTCTGATTACGCGCGATGCGTTCAATCAATTCAGATTTCATCATCGAATCTGCATGCATTTCTTCAGCCATACCGCTAATTTTCCTCTAAATCTACCGACAATTTAAGATGAATGTTCTGCACGAAATACCTTCTCTTATCCGGGCGAGCCACCTATAGGGCATTACCAAGGATGAAGGTCTACTTCGTGCAGAGCACTCAAATAACTTTACTTCTTACTAATCTATAACAAAATCAGTGATTTGCATAGCATTATTTGAATATTTAATCCAAATAACACAACAGGCTCCGGTTTTATCCGGAGCCTGTTGTGTTATAGCAGATTAATCTTTTGCTTTCATCTGCTCTTTCATCAGGTCACCCAGGGTCGGTGCTGCACCCGTTGCGTCCTGACTGTCTGAGAAGTCACGTAATGCTTCGCTCTCGTCATCGTAATCTTTCGCTTTAATCGAAAGTGAGATGCCGCGATTCTTACGATCGATACCCATCAGTTTCGCTTCGACCTCGTCACCGACTTTAAGTACGGTCGATGCATCTTCAACGCGATCACGAGACAGGTCAGAAGCACGCAATGTACCTTCTACACCTTCACCCAGATCGATGATGGCTGCTTTTGCATCAACAGACAGTACGGTACCGTTAACGAAAGAACCTTTCTTGTGCTCAGCGATATAGGTAGAGACAGGGTCCTGCTCCATCTGCTTGATACCCAGTGAGATACGCTCACGCTCTGCATCGATAGATAATACGACCGCTTCGATGGTGTCGCCTTTCTTGAAGTTACGAACCGCTTCTTCACCGCTGTCATCCCATGAGATGTCAGACATATGAATCAGGCCGTCGATCTCACCGTTAAGACCAACGAAGATACCGAAATCTGTGATCGATTTGATAGTTCCGCTAACTTTGTCACCCTTGTTGTGTGATGCAAAGAACTCGTCCCATGGATTCGCCTGACACTGTTTCATACCCAGTGAGATACGACGACGTTCTTCGTCGATATCCAGGATCATGACTTCTCTCTCTTCACCTAATGTAACGACAGAAGCAGGATTGACGTTTTTGTTCGTCCAGTCCATTTCAGATACGTGAACGAGACCTTCGACACCGTCTTCGATCTCGACGAAACAACCGTAATCTGTGATATTGCTGACTTTACCGAACAGGCGTGAACCTTCAGGGTAACGGCGTGCGATCTCAGCCCATGGATCATCGCCAAGCTGTTTCAGACCAAGAGAAACGCGGGTTTTCTCTTTATCGAACTTGAGCACCATGACTTCGATTTCCTGGCCGACTTCAACGATCTCAGAAGGATGACGTACACGCTTCCATGCCATATCGGTGATATGCAGCAGACCGTCGATACCGCCGAGGTCAAGGAAAGCACCGTAATCGGTAAGATTTTTAACCACACCTTTGATTGGTTTGCCTTCTTCGATGCTGTTCAGCAGCGCTTCGCGCTCTTCGCTGTACTCGTTCTCGACAACCGCACGGCGTGAAACCACGACGTTGTTACGTTTCTGATCAAGTTTGATGACTTTAAATTCTAATTCCTTGTTCTCCAGGTAAGTGGTGTCACGTACAGGACGGACATCGACCAGTGAACCTGGCAGGAAGGCGCGGATATCACCCAGCTCAACAGTAAAGCCGCCTTTGACTTTTCCTGTGATGATACCGGTGATGATCTCTTCGGCTTCGAATGATTTTTCTAATGTGATCCATGCTTTCGCACGTTTGGCTTTCTCACGGGATAGACGGGTTTCACCGAAACCATCTTCGACCGCTTCCAGTACGACTTCAACTTCATCGCCAACGGCCACTTCGAGCTCACCAGACAGGTTGGTGAACTGGCTAACAGGGATAACACCTTCTGATTTCAGACCGGCAGAGACGATGACGTAGCCATCGGAAATATCAGTAACGGTGCCGATAACGACGCCGCCTGTATTCATATCGGTTTGACTCAGGCTTTCTTCAAATAATTCAGCAAAACTTTCAGACATAATTTTATAGTGTGATTTTTAAGTGCTTACCCATCTATGGAACAGACGAACAGAACACGGTTAGTTAATAAAACGGCCCGCCTAGCGACGAACCACCTGGTGTACGCAAGGCCCATATATACTAATATAAGCCTTAATCAATAAGTCGGGGAAAACCTTAAGCGAGAATCCTTAAGCGAAACACTAGATTCTTTTCTCTACCCAGCCCATGACCTCACTGGTCACCTGCTCGATATCGATACTCGTGGTGTCGATGACGATAGCATCTGAAGCGGGTTTCAGCGGAGCTGTCGGCCGGTTCATATCGCGATCGTCGCGTAGACGTAATTCCTCAACAAGACTCGCCATATTAACACTCACACCCTTTTCTTTCAACTGCTTATATCGTCTATGCGCCCTCTCTTCGGCACTGGCAGTCAGGTAGATTTTGAGTTGCGCATCCGGGAAGACCACCGTCCCCATATCGCGCCCGTCAGCGACCAGACCGGGGGCCTGCAAAAAGGCCCGTTGGCGTTCGAGTAGCGCTTCTCTGACCACAGGAATCGCGGCGACCTTCGAAGCTTTTTCACCCATCTCCTCGGTGCGAATCAGTTGTGTGATTTTTTCGTCATCCAGATAGATCACCAGCTCCTTATCTTCTTCTACATAAGATACCGATAGATTTACTGCAATATCAAATAGTTGTGACTTACTTATAGAATCTACATCAATATTGGAAAATTGCCTTGATACCTGCAATGCGGTGATACGGTACAAGGAGCCACTATCGAGAATATGCCAGCCAAGCTTGCCGGCCACTGCCAGACAGATGGTGCCTTTACCCACACCGGCAGGGCCGTCGAGGCAGATTACGGGGATATCAGAACCAATCATGTGTATTTACGATATGAGGTAGCTGTGAATTTATTCGCACTGTGGCGACAGACTGAAAATGCGGCGTGCGAATAAATTCGCACCTACAGTGGTATAAAACTTCACTATTATTCATTTGTCACCTGGATTGAAAGACCACAGGATTCTGCCAACCCAGCGAAATCAGGGAACGAGGTATTAACGTTATCGCAGTCTTCGATATGAATATCACCACTGGCGCGCAACGATGCCATGGCAAACGCCATCGCAATACGGTGATCATCATGGCTGTGCACGCTGCCGCCAGTAAACACAGAATCATCCGTGCGGCCCTGGATAACCATACCATCATCGGTAGGTCTGGCATCAACCCCTAATGCCAGCAGACCATCCGCCATTACCTGGATACGGTCACTCTCTTTCACTCTTAATTCTTCAGCACCTGTGATGACGGTTTCACCTTCAGCACAGGCAGCAGCGACAAATAATACCGGAAATTCATCGATGGCCAATGGTACCAGCGCTTCTGGTACCTGTATGCCTTTAAGTTTTGCGCCTTTAATACGGATATCAGCCACCGGCTCACCACCGACCTCCTGCTGGTTCGACATGGTGATATCGGCACCCATCAGCTTCAGGATATCGATGATGCCGGTACGTGTAGGATTGATACCGACATGCTGCAACACGATATCAGATCCTTCGGCGATGCTGGCACCGACCATAAAGAAAGCGGCTGACGAGATATCCGCCGGCACATCGATGTCAGCAGCGATAAGTTTTGCCGGGCCGCTGATACAGGCGGTAGAATTTTCGACTGTTATGTCACAGCCAAAGGCTTTTAGCATACGCTCGGTATGATCGCGTGTGACAGCAGGTTCTGTGACGCAGGTATTGCCTTGTGCATACAAGCCTGCCAGCAGACAGCAGGATTTAACCTGTGCACTGGCCATCGGCATCTGATAACTGAAACCATTCAGTGACTGACCGCCTTTGATCTTTAACGGTGGTTTGCCGCCCTCTGCCGTCTCTATATTGGCACCCATCTGAGTCAATGGATCAGTAACCCGTTTCATCGGACGTTTTGACAAAGACACATCACCGCTCAGTTCGATATCAAAAGACTGACCGGCAAGCAGTCCGGCGAGCAGGCGCATGGAGGTGCCGGAATTGCCAAGATCGAGCGCCTGAGACGGCGCCTTTAAACCGTTCATACCGACGCCATGAATAGTCACTCTGCCGTCGACCGGACCTTCTATCGTCACGCCCATTGCCTGAAATGCACGCAGGGTATTCAGGCTGTCTTCACCTTCGAGGAAGCCGCTGATATTGCTGGTGCCTTCAGCCAGTGAGCCGAACATGATGGAACGGTGCGAGATGGATTTGTCGCCGGGAACGCGGATTTGCCCCTGAAGAGGGACTTTGTTGCAGCCGTTTTTGGCAATGTATTTCATATTTATGCGGGTGTGTTATATGTCAGACTTATTAAAAACAAAATTTCTCGCAAAGCTTCCGCATCCTGCTCACGCCCCTTACCTACATCCCTGTAGGCAAAGGCGCAGAGAGCGCAAAGTAAGATCCTTAATTATTTGTTGTCATCCTGGCCGAAGCAAAGCGCAGTGGAAGGATCTTTAACTCTCTATGCAGCCGTCATAGCAAGATCCTTCGGCAATTGCTCCATGCATTGCTCTACTACCGTACTTCCTGCACATATCGACTCCACTGCATTACGCTCAGGATGACACCAATACATTATTGTTTTTACCTTTGCGTTCTCCGTACCTTTGCGAGAGCAATATTTTTTAAAAGCAACAGCGTAGGTCGGGCACTGCCCGACAGACATACAGTCAATAGAAACACCGTTAGGGTGTGCAACCCCCACCCTGCAAAATCTAAAGGGCACCTCTATAAATAGCTTGCGGCCTCTGTGCTATCAGTGCGTAAACTTGTCGCGGGTCTTTTTAGCGTGCTCAAAAATTTCCTTCAGCTTTTCGCCGTCGCCCGATTCCAGCGCATTATACAGCATATCCAGCTCGTCCCTGTAGCGCTGCATCATCTCGAGTATCGGCTTCTGGTTATTGAGGCAGATATCACGCCACATGACCGGATCACTTGAGGCGATACGGGTAACATCACGGAAACCGCCGGCAGCAAAACGGAAGACATTTTCGATGTCATCCATATTTTCCAGGCAATGCACCAGGCCGAAAGCCAGTATGTGCGGCAGATGACTGGTCGCTGCCAGCACCTTGTCGTGGTGTGCGGCATCCATGGTCTCGACCATAGCGCCAGTCGCCTGCCAGAGCTCGGTGACCAGCGTGATCGCATCGGCATCGGTATCTGCTGACGGTGTCAGAATTACCCGTCGATCTTTGTATAGTTCGGCAAAAGCAGCTTCCGGACCGCTGTTCTCGGTACCGGCGATAGGATGACCGGCGACGAACCGGCAGGCACCAAATTCACCTTCTACAACGCCATCTTCTGAACGGCCATTTTTTGCATCACCATCATTTGCATCAAAGATCTCGGCGGCCAGCTGCACTACCTGCTGCTTGGAACTGCCGGCATCGGTCACTACCGCCTTACTGTTTCCGGCTTTGTTCAGCCCGGTTTTAATCTGTTTGAACACGGACGCCATCGCCCCCAGCGGCACGGAAACAAAAACCACGTCGGCATCTTTTACCGCCAGCTCGATATCGGTTTCATAGTGATCGATGATATCGAGTTGCAGTGCTTTCTGCAGGGTGGCCTCGCTGCGCCCGGCACCGACGATATGCCTGCATGCACCAGCCTGTTTCAGTGACAGACAGAACGAGCCGCCTATCAGGCCGGTGCCTATGACACATAAATTATTTATTAGTACTGTCATCTCTGGGAATCAATACGCGTCATTTGAGGCATTCTTTGAGCGTATCGATAAAACGCTCATTCTGTGGCCGGGTACCGATAGTGATACGCAGATACTCTGGCATGGCATAGTTTGCAACCGGGCGTACGATAACACCCTGCTCCAGCAATTTCTGGTACAGCGCCATACCATCACCCTTACCCGTCCGGCCAACATTGACCGAGATAAAGTTACCCATGGTCGGCAGATGCTTCAGCCCAATGTCATCAAAAGACCGCTGCAGGAAAGCCTTGCCTGCAGTATTCATCGCCACGCTCTTCGCCACATGATCTTTGTCGCCCAGTGAAGCGATAGCCGCTGCCTGTGCCAGCATATTGGTATTGAACGGCTGACGTACCCGGTTGAGGATATCGGCGATCTCGGGACTGGACATGGAATAACCGATACGCAGACCTGCCAGTGCATACACCTTGGAAAAAGTCTGCGTCACCAGCAGGTTAGGAAACTGCTGCAGCCATCGTTTGATCGGCGGACGGTTGGCTTCATCCATGTATTCTGTGTAAGCCAGATCCAGAACGATAATCACATCTTCGGGTACCTGCCTGAACAACGCTGTCAGTGCATCCGGAGACAGCCAGGTACCGGTTGGATTATTCGGGTTGGCGATAAAGATAATACGGGTATCTTCCTCTATCTTCGCCAGTAATGCTTCCGGGTCATGGCCTAACGGCATGGTCTCGTGGTCTTCAGCATAGGCTTTTGCCACATTGGCCCTGGCACCGACCGCCTGCACCACGATCGGGTATACCGCAAAAGAATATTCGGAGAAAACCGCCGACAGCTGCGGCGTGAGGAAAGCGCGCGTCACCAGCTCCAGGATATCGTTCGAGCCATTACCCAGCGTGATCATCGAAGCGTCAAGCTGATGCGCCTGTGCCAGCCTGTCGCTGAGCGCAAAACCACCGCCATCAGGATAATAATTGATGTGCCCGGCCAGATCTTTTATCGCCGCCAATGCCAGCGGACTCGGGCCGATCGGGTTTTCATTGGAGGCCAGCTTAATCGAATCGGTGATACCCAGCTCGCGCTCAAGCTCTTCTACCGGCTTACCCGGCTGATAAGGCGTGAGCTTCTGCACACCCGGGGTCGCAAGCGCGATGAATGACTGACTCATATCGACAGACTCAGATAACAGCTTTCGGGTAAGAACCGAGAACTTTGACCATGGCTGACGATTTCTCGATCTCGGCTATCGCCTGGCTGATCAGCTCATCATCCTGGTGGCCGTTGATATCGATAAAGAAAACGTATTCCCAGACACCGCTGCGTGACGGGCGGGATTCGATATTACTCATACTGATATCCCGGGTCGCCAGTGGTTTGAGCAGTTCAAACAGCGAACCCGGACGATTATGTGCGAACACCAGCAGGCTGGTACGGTCACAGCCGCTGGCCGGTGCCTGATACTCGCCGATAACAACGAAACGGGTTGTATTATGCGGCTCGTCTTCGATATCCGGATTCAGGATTGCCACATCATACAGCTCCGACGCCATGACACCGGCGATGGCGGCTGATTTTTTGTGACCACGACTGATCAGTACCGCTTCAGCATTGCTGTTGACTGCTATCCGTTCAGCATTGGGCAGATTTTTGTCCAGCCACAGACGGCATTGAG
>JADFWE010000143.1 GCA_015222915.1 Pseudomonadota bacterium
AAGATTGGCACAGGCACGCCGTACAAAAACTACGACAAATTCAGAAACGAGCGCGGTTATCGCGACACAGCTGCAACGCGGCCTGCGAGAGGGCGCCATGCTGGTGCTGATGGCGCTGGCTCTATTCCTGTTTACTGCATTAGTCACCTATGACCTGTCGGATCCCGGCTGGTCATACACCGGTTCCCGGGAGTCCACCCATAATGCGGCGGGTGTGGTCGGCGCCTGGTTTGCTGATGTTCTCTACAGCCTGTTCGGCTATCTTTCCTACCTGTTCCCGGTCATTATCGCCTACAGCGGCTGGCTGGTACTGCGCAGTAACCATATCGAAGTTGACAAAGATATCGATTATCACGAACTCGGTATCCGCTGGGCTGGTTTTTTCGTTACCGTCGCCATGGGCTGTGCCTTGACCAGCATGCATTTTGCGGCTGTCGACGGTCAGTTGCCGTTGGATGGCGGCGGTATCCTCGGCCGCTGGCTGAGTGACGCCATGGCCAGTTCTCTCGGTCTTCTCGGTTCTACCCTGATTCTGCTGGCACTGTTTCTGGCGGGCATCACCCTGTTCAGCGGTATCTCCTGGTTTCGGGTAATCGACGGTATCGGCCAGGCGACGCTGCTTGCTTATCATTGGGTGCAGGGTCGCATACAGATGTTGATCGAAAGCCGTGAGGAGAAAAAAGCCGGTGAAGAGGCCAAACAGCAGCGCCAGGAAGTGGTTGCTGCCAGCAAGAAAAAACAGGCGGTTCGTGAGGCCAGGGGCAGTAAAGAGGTGCGCATCGAGCCGGTGATGAAAAAGGTCGAGATCTCTGAACGTATGGACCGCGAGAAACAGATCCAGTTGTTCGATGCACCTGCAGATTCAGAATTGCCGGCATTACGCCTGCTGGATCCGCCAAAACCTTCGGAGCAGGGTTTCTCCAATGAAGCACTGGAAGCCTTATCGCGCCTGTTAGAAATCAAGCTGGGTGATTTTGGCATCGAGGTCGAGGTCGTCGCCGTACACCCCGGCCCGGTGATCACCCGCTTCGAAATGGAACCGGCACCCGGTGTTAAAGCCAGCAAGATCACCGCCTTGTCGAAAGATCTGGCGCGTTCGCTGTCGGTGCCGAGTATCCTGGTGGTGGAAGTGATTCCCGGTAAGACCTGTGTCGGTCTGGAAATTCCAAATGAACACCGTGAGATCGTTACGCTCAGTGAAATCCTCATGTCCAAGCCTTATGATAAATCTACTTCGCCATTAACGCTGGGCCTCGGTAAAGATATCGCCGGACATCCGGTGGTGGCTGATCTTGGCAAGATGCCGCATCTGCTGGTCGCTGGTACCACCGGTTCAGGTAAGTCGGTGTGTGTTAATGCCTTGCTGATCAGCCTGTTATATAAGAGTAAACCGGATGAAGTACGCCTGATCCTGATCGATCCGAAGATGCTCGAACTCAATGTTTACGAAGGCATCGCCCACCTGTTAACGCCGGTGGTGACCGATATGAAAGAGGCGGCGAATGCGCTGCGCTGGTGTGTCGGTGAGATGGAGAACCGCTATGAACTGATGTCCGGCCTCGGTGTCAGAAATATCGCCGGTTACAACCGCAAGGTGAAAGAGGCCATCGAGGCGGGTGAATTTATCGAGGACCCTAGCTTTAACCCCGATCATCATCCACCGGGCACACAGCCGCAAAAATTAAAACCGCTGCCGTACATCGTGGTAGTAGTCGATGAGTTCGCCGATCTGTTCATGGTGGTCGGCAAGAAGATCGAGGAGTTGATCGCCCGTATCACACAGAAAGCGCGTGCCGCAGGTATCCATCTCATCCTGGCGACACAGCGCCCATCGGTCGATGTGGTGACAGGTCTGATCAAATCGAATATTCCGACACGTATCGCGTTCCAGGTGTCCTCACGTGTCGATTCGCGAACTATCCTCGATCAGATGGGAGCAGAGAACCTGCTGGGTCACGGTGACATGTTATACATGGAGGCGGGCAGCAGTATGCCGACGCGTATTCATGGTGCATTCGTCGATGACCACGAGGTGCATAAAGTTGTTGCCTTCCTCAAGGAACAAAATGAACCGGATTACATCGAAGAGATATTGCAGGAGAATTCGGTGGTGTTGCCGGGCGAAAAACCTGCAGGTGGAAGCAGTGGTGGTGATGATGTCGATGCTCTCTATGATGAGGCGGTCGCTATCGTCACGCAGACACGCAAGGCTTCTATCTCCTATGTGCAGCGACGTCTGAAGATCGGTTATAACCGTGCTGCCAGGATGATCGAAGAGATGGAAGAGGCCGGGGTGGTCTCGGCGATGCAGTCCAACGGTTCGCGTGAAGTGCTGGTGGCTGCGCCGCCGCCGGATTAAACAGAGTCGCAGGTTTTAAGTCTACAATCTTAAGTTCTATCACTCTTCAGAACCGTGGCTTCTGTCGTAGTTTCTATCGTGGTATCTAAAGCATAATTTATATGAAAATATTTTTTAATACATTTTTTATCCTTTTTCTTGTTTCGGCAGGCAATGTGATTTCTGCGGAAAAAGATATCTCACAAGGTGAGATCTATCTGGAAAATTTTCTGGATAAAACAAAAACCCTGGAGGCGAATTTTCAGCAGACCTTGCGTACCCATGACGGTGAGATACTGCAGGAGACCGAGGGCCAGTTTTATCTCAGCCGTCCTGGAAGATTTCGCTGGAACTATGTTTCACCCTATGAGCAGATCATCGTGTCTGATGGCGTACGGATCTGGATATATGATGTCGAGTTGAAACAGGTCACGGTGCAGAAACAGTCTTCCGGTTTGCCGTCTACGCCGATGGCGCTTTTAGACAGCAGTTTAAAGCTACACGAAAGTTTTGCTATCGCGCCGCTTGATGAGCGTGATGGTGTGTACCGTCTGAAGATGGTCAGTAAATCAAAAGAATCTGATTTTGGTGAGATCATTATCGGCCTCGATGCTCACGGCCTGCGCTTCATGCAGTTACATGATCAATTCGAACAGGTGACTGATATCATCTTTTCCGACCTCAAGAGCAATACCCCGCTGGCGGCAGAGATCTTTGAATTCATACCGCCCGAAGGGGTGGATGTTTTCGGCGGATGATCAACATCCTGTTGTTTCTTCTGGCCGCTTATTACTGCTGATTGATTATGGACACCGGACTTTTCCCTGATGACAATAGTGCGGGGCATGACGCGCATTCATACCGGCCGCTGGCAGATCGTATGCGTCCGCAGCGCCTGCAGGATTACATCGGGCAGTCGCATATCATCGGCGCAGGCAAAACCTTAACGCAGGCGATCGAAAATCAGACCTTGCACTCCATGGTTTTCTGGGGGCCGCCGGGAACCGGTAAAACCACGCTGGCAAAGATCATCGCTAATTCTGTAAATGCACACTTCATCAGTTTGTCGGCAGTGCTGTCCGGAGTCAAAGATATCCGCGAGGCCATCGCACAGGCAAAACACTGGCAGTCCCGGAATGAAACGACCATCCTGTTCGTCGATGAGGTCCATCGTTTTAATAAATCGCAGCAGGATGCATTTTTACCTTATGTAGAAGATGGCACGATCTATTTTATCGGTGCGACCACCGAGAACCCGTCCTTTGAGTTGAATAACGCGCTGTTATCACGGGTTAAAACCTACATATTAAAATCGCTGAGTATCGATGCACTTAAAACGGTTATCACCAGAGCCTTGAGTGATGACGCGCAGTTAAAGCAGCTGGATATCTCCATAGATGAGACATCGCTGGAGCTGCTAGCACAGGTTGCCGACGGTGATGCCCGGCGAGCACTGAACTTTCTGGAGATCAGCTGTGATCTTGCTGATATTGTTTCTGCCGACACTGGCTCAGACGAAAATGCTTCGCAGCAACGCGTTATCAGTAAGCGCATCATCGAAGATGTCACCTCACAAAGCCTGCGGCGTTTCGATAAAGGAGGTGATCTGTTCTATGAGCAGATTTCCGCCCTGCATAAATCGGTACGCGGCAGTAATCCGGACGCGGCACTCTACTGGTTCGCCCGTATGATCGACGGCGGCTGTGACCCGATCTATATCGCGCGCCGGGTGGTGCGTATGGCATCAGAAGATATCGGCAATGCTGATCCGCGAGGCCTGCAGTTGTCGATGGATGCCTGGCAGACCTATGAACGTCTGGGCAGTCCTGAGGGTGAGCTGGCTATCGCACAGGCCATCGTTTATCTTGCCAGTGCAGCAAAAAGTAATGCGGTATATATGGCGTATAAAACCGCATTGGCTGATGCTAAAAATTCATCTTCTGCTGAAGTGCC
>JADFWE010000018.1 GCA_015222915.1 Pseudomonadota bacterium
AAAACTAAAAGCTTTTCCTCGGCGTCTCTGCGCCTCGGCGGTGAAGTTTTTTAATCCTTGTGGATGTCGCCTTTGTGTCAAAAGCAGACCCTGCTTTAATAACAATTTACTGCTGCTCTGCCCATTCAGATCTGGTATAGGCCTTGATCGTCAGTGCGTGAATCGCGCCGCTCTGGATATGTTCGTTGACCAGTGCATAGACCATCTTCTGCTCTGCCACCATGGTCTTGCCTTCGAACTCATCTGATACCACGATTGCGGTATACTTGCTACCATCAGCCGTTACCGTTGCTTCACAATCTTTGATACCGGCTTCGATGATGCTTTTTACTTCACTTGTTTCCATGATGTCCTCGAACTGTCACAATTAAATATCGCTATGGTACAACGTCAACTGCCTTTTGACACCCTACTTTCAATACCGGAATTCTGCTGATGTTTCCAGATCAGATCATTTTACTGTGCCGCCCCGGTTTTGAAAAAGAATGCGCCGGCGAAATCATGGAACATGCTGCCCTTCATCAGTTCCCTGCATACATACAGACCAGTGAGCAATCCGCCTTTGTACGCCTGGTTGGCAGCAGTCCTGAAGCAGATGAGAAGTTGAATACAGCCAGGCTGATAACCGATATCGATTTCCAGCAGCTGATCTTCGCCCGCCAGTGGTTCGCCTGCAGCAGAGACCTCATCGAACTGCCAGACAGCAATCGCCTGCCCGACATCCTTGACGCCATCGAAAATCTGAATGAGACGTTCTCTGAAGTAGAGCTGGACTATGCCGATACCAACGAAGGTAAATCGCTCAACAAGTTCTGCAGACAGTTCAAGCCGCATCTGGTCAATGCATTAAAAAAGAAACAGCTGTTATCTGCACATGCGAGATGGCGTTTACACCTGTTTTTTACCGACTCGCTGCACGTCTATATCGGGTTCGCTGCCATCGATAACAGTTCGGCCGATGCCATGGGCATCATCCGCCTGAAGATGCCCGGCTCCGCACCCAGCCGCTCCACCTTAAAGATGGAAGAAGCCATCCACTGGTTTCTGAACAGAGAACAACAGAGCACGATGATCACTAACGGCATGACCGTGGTCGATCTGGGCGCGGCACCGGGAGGCTGGACCTGGCAATTCGTACAGCGTGACTGTCTGGTCACCGCTATCGACAACGGTCCGATGCAGCCTGCACTGATGCAGACCGGCATGGTCGAACACCTGCAGACAGATGCTTTCACTTACACACCTAAGAAAAAAGTCGACTGGTTGATCTGTGACATGGCGGAAAGGCCGTTACACGTCAGCCGCCTGATCGCCCGCTGGTTTAGCGAAGGACATTGCAGCAACGCCATCTTCAATCTGAAACTGCCGATGAAAAAACGACTGGTCGCCGTACAGGAATGCCTTGCCTTGATAGAGGAAAAGCTCACCGCTGCAAATATCGACCACCGTATACAGGCCAAACAGCTCTACCATGATCGTGAAGAGATTACGGTTTGTATAACAACCACACAAAACTAAAATCCTGTTATCCGCAAATGAACGCCGGTCGAACCATTAACCGTTACTTATAAATCTTCGTGAATAAAATATTCTTTTACATCTGCGCTCATTTGCGCTCATTTGCGGAAGAATAGTCTCTTCTGATTCGACAAGCGACCTCACATTTGCTCAAATACGCCCAACCTAACCGATACCAGTAAAAACTATGCAAAGCGACACTATGAACAGCCATGGCTTAAAGCCCGAAGAATATTTCATCAAAGATGAACCGTACTACCAGAGCGTCGGCGATGAGATCGCCATCTTCGAAGCGGCCTACCGCCAGGCCCTGCCCATCCTGCTCAAAGGCCCGACCGGCTGTGGCAAGACCCGTTTTATGGAGCACATGGCATGGCGTTTGAAACGTCCGCTGATCACGGTCTCCTGTCACGATGACCTGACCGCTTCAGATCTGGTCGGGCGCTTCCTCATATCCGGCGGTGAGACCGTATGGGTTGACGGCCCGCTGGCACGTTCGGTACGTAACGGTGCTATCTGTTATCTCGATGAAGTGGTCGAAGCGCGTAAAGACACCACCGTTGTCATCCACCCGCTGGCCGATGACCGTCGCGTCCTGCCCATGGAAAAGGTCGGTGAGATCATCGAAGCCACACCCGAGTTCTGTCTCGCCATCTCTTATAACCCCGGTTATCAGAGCGTGATGAAAGACCTCAAACAGAGTACGCGCCAACGCTTTATCGCGCTTGAGTTCGATTACCCTGACGCCGCCCTGGAAGCAGAGATCATCATCAAAGAGACCGGTATCGATGCCAGCACTGCCAGCCAGCTGGTCAAGTTCGCGCACATGACACGTGGCCTGAAAGGCAGCGGCCTGGATGAAGGTGCCTCCACACGACTACTGGTACATGCCGCCAAGCTGATCCGCGAAGGCATTAAACCGGTAACCGCATGCACCACGGCCATCGCACAGGCCATCACCGATGACAGCGACATGCTGCTGGCGATGAACGAACTGTCATCGTCATTGTTCTGATCACCACTTCAATATTTACCTGAAGCTTTATGCCACGCCCCGCACTCAGGCTCGATGAGATCATCGAACGTCTTGATATCTACTTTGATACCGAGTTTACCTTTATCAAAAGTGAGGAGGCTGCGGCGCTGATCATCGACCTGCCGCGAAGCACGCAGGATTTTGTCCTCGAACTGACACGGCGTGTGGCATCGACCAACGAAGAACTGGCCTTCCAGTTTTCGATGAACGCCAACAGAGCGCTCGACGCCATGGACCTGCACATGGTCGAAGCCTGGGCGATGACCGCTACCGATAATTATGACCGCAAGGGCCTGCTCCCAGCCATGTCGGTAATCCGGGAACTGGACAGTTATGTGCACAGCGCTCACATCAATGCCTGCGGTGCGGTGCTCGATGAAGAGATCGCCGTGCTACTGCCTTTCGTACAGGGACTGTCCGGCCGAAAATTAAAGATCGCCGAAGCTGACGGCAACGATGCTTATACCGACACAGAAACCATCTACCTGCCCGCTATCACCGCTCTGCTGGAGGAATCGAAAGATAATTTCCTGATCTATAAAGCCACCATCGCCATGCTCTGGGCGCAGATTCATTTTGGCACTTTCCGTGTGCCATTTGAAAGGTTGCAGCACTGTGACAACCCGGAATCAGAATTGAAAAATTTTTCCGCCCTCGAAAACATCCGCCTGGAATCCTGCATAAAACGCGAACTGCCCGGCCTCTACCGTGATATGCAGCTGCTGAAAAAGAAAGTGCAACAACAGAAAGTGCTGCAACAGAGTGAGCCTGCACAGGAAAACAAAAACCAGACGGACGACACAACCCCTGTGGTATCAACCCCGGCATTATCAAAAAGGTGGCTGGAGATAGAGCGCAAGCTGACAGCGATCAATGCCACTATCGATGACACCCTGAACTGCCTGGCATTACTCGATGATAGCGACTGTCCGGCAGCATGCTGCTATCAGGGCATACTACAGCTCGACCGGGTGAGCGAAATAAAACAGAAACGCATCGAGAAAGAAAAAGCCTACTTTCGTATCGCCCTCAGCGAGCTAGCCAAAGAATCACTCGACAGCGACAAAGCTGAAAACGAAGATGCTGAAACGGCTGAGAGCATCGACCATGCCAGGACGGAATTCAAAGTTAAACCTCAGCAAGAAGACCCGGATCAGCAGCTTAACAGCGGTGTAATCGAACTCGAACTGGAGGGCGAACTGGTCGCTCTGCCCGATCACGTCAGGGAACTGATCACCTCCATCATCGTCGACTTTGGCGAGATACCGCCCGAGCACCTGTTCGCTGCCGGCCCGGGTGAATATGACCTGAAAAGATATGAGGAAGAGATGATGAACTCTGACGATGTCTGGCAGGGTACGTATCATGAAGAAGGCGCGGAACTTTACAACGAATGGAATTTCAAGCGCCAGCATTACCATAAAAACTGGTGTGTATTGCGCGAACTGGAGATAGAACCCGAGTACGATGATTTCGTCGAAGACACCCTGCTCAAATACAAAGGCCTGCTGAAGAGCCTGCGCCACACTTTTGAGATACTACGCGGCGAAGACAAGCTGCTGAAGAAGCAGGTACACGGCGACGATGTCGACATCGACGCCCTGGTCGAAGCCTATGCCGATCTGCAGAGCGGCATGGAGATGACTGACCGGCTATTCACCAAGATGCACAAGGTCGAGCGCAATGTCGCGGTTATCTTCATGGTCGATATGAGCGGTTCTACAAAAGGCTGGATCAATGAAGCCGAACGCGAATCGCTGATACTGCTCGCAGAAGTCCTGCAGATTCTGGGCGACCGTTTTGCCATCTACGGCTTTTCCGGCATGACCCGCAAACGCTGTGAGCTATACAGGATAAAAACCTTCGACGAAGAATTTAACGATGAAGTCAAAGGCCGCATCAGTAATATGAAACCGAAGGACTACACCCGCATGGGCGTGTTCATCCGTCACATGACCCGGATCTTCAGCGAGGTAGAAGCCTCGACCAAATTGCTTATCACCCTGTCCGATGGCAAGCCCGATGATTACGATACCTACCGCGGCGAATACGGCGTCGAGGATACGCGGCAGGCATTATATGAAGCACACCGCGACGGCATACACTCCTACTGCATCACCATCGATGACCAGGCGCGTGATTATCTGCCGCACATGTACGGTGCCGCGAATTATTCGGTTATCTCAGAGGTTGGGGAGTTGCCGATGAAGGTGGCGGATATATATCGGCGACTAACCACTTAGAAGCAATGAATAATGAATAGTGAATAATAAAAAAACGCTTGCGGCGTTTGTATTAACGCTTTTAAGCCTTTACTATTCACTATTCACTATTCATTATTCATTGCTTCTATGAGTTCCATCTACTGGTACGACTACGAAACCTTCGGCATCGATCCGAAGTTCGACCGCCTCTCTCAATTTGCCGGTATCCGCACCGATGAAGATCTCAATATCATCAGTGACCCACTGACCTTATACTGCAGACCGGCAGATGACTGCCTGCCAGACCCCTATGCCTGCATGATCACCGGCATCACACCGCAGAAAGCACTGGCCGATGGTATCAATGAAGCCGAGTTCATCACCAGCATCCATCATGAATTCGCTACTGCCGGTACCTGCGTCGCAGGCTTTAACAATATCCGTTTCGATGACGAGTTCACCCGCAATGCCCTGTACCGCAACTTCTTTAATCCATACGGCCACGAATGGCAGCATGGCAACTCGCGCTGGGACATCATCGACACCGTGCGCCTTACCCGTGCCCTGCGCCCGGATGGAATCAACTGGCCGGAACAGGCGGGTCGCCCCAGCATCCGCCTGGAACTGCTGACAGCGGCTAACAACATAAAACATGAAGCCGCGCATGACGCCATGTCGGATGTCTACGCAACCATCGCAGTCGCCCGGCTTATCAGAGAAAAGCAGCCTCGTTTGTACGACTATATTTACAAGCTGCGCAAAAAGGCTGAGGTCAGCCGGCTGGTCAACCTGCGAACACATGAGGCCATCCTGCATGTTTCATCACGCTATTCAGCCGAACGCGGCGCTATCGCCATGGTAATGCCCATCTGTCAGCACCCGGTCAACAAGAACGGCATCATCGTCTATGACCTGAATATTCATCCCGAAGAATTTTTTGCCGCCGACAGCGAAGAACTGGCGGCAAGGCTGTACACCCCGGCATCCGAATTACCTGAGGGCGTAGCACGCGTGCCACTGAAACAGATACATATCAACAAGTGCCCGGTCATCGTGCCGCTGAAAACCATGGATGCTGATGCAGCCAGCAGGCTGCAGATCGATATCGATCAATGTCTGCAGCATCGTGAACTGATCCTGCAGCATGTCGATGAGTTTTCTGAGAAGACCTCCGCCATCTTTGAGAGCAGCGACTTTCCCGAAGTCGACGACCCTGATGCCCAACTCTATTCAGGTGGTTTTTTCAGCCGTGATGATAATGACCGCATGGAAAAAATCCGCAAGACGGCAGCAACCGGGCTGGCAGCACTGCAGTTTAATTTTGACGATGACCGCCTGCCGGAGATGTTATTTCGCTACCGTGCCCGGAACTGGCCGGAGACGTTAAACGACCAGGAACGCCAGCGCTGGGATGCTTACCGGCATGATAAATTCACCGACCCGGCCAGATCAAACCGCACCATCGCCCAGTTACTGGCAGAAATTGACACTATACGCAGCGCACCAGATACCATCGGCAGTCAACTGGTGCTGCTGGATGCGCTGGTCGACTATGCCAATGCTATAAAAGTGTAAACCCGCACTAAAACCATCTAAAAAGAAGATAGAAATGACCTGAGTCATGCTTGCACCGTAAGTTAATACTTGCTTATATTAGTTTTTTATAATATACTTCTTCACATGGTCATTATGGCCAGAGCGCATGAATTAATTAACTAGCTACATTAAACTGTGAGGGTTTAAAAATGAAAACATTACACGCTATTGCTGCTGCAACTATCTTAGCTACATCTACTGCTGTTT